>JBJKSM010000187.1:0-4490 GCA_046704045.1 Thermodesulfovibrionales bacterium
TGTGCGCCTGAGATAATTGATCCCGACATTTGTGGAAAGCGGGGCCAGATAAAATTTTCTGCAGCCGCACGGTCCACTTGATAAAAAGGGACCGGATGGGCGATTATAGATGCATGGCAAGATTCTTGTTCGCATCGGACGAGGTGTACCTTTCTTTCCACTGGATGCACTGTTAAACGCTTATGCCAACTTTTTTTGTGAGGGGTTGTTTTGCCGGAATTGGTTTCGTCGTTACCACCGCTGACTGTTAAAGGCAGGGAAATACGTCTTCCCATAATTCAGGGCGGGATGGGTGTGGGTGTCTCACTCTCTCCTCTGGCAAGCGCAGTGGCGCGCGAGGGGGGTGTCGGCATCGTCTCCAGCGCCTGCCTTGACCGGCTGGTTTCAAAGAGGACAGGCAAGAAGCACAGCACCTACGAGGCGGCTTACGAGGAAGTCTCCCTCGCAAAGGCATCCGGAGGGATCGCCGGCATAAACATCATGGTCGCACTTGTCAGGGATTACGAGGACTCCGTAAGAGGAGCTCTTGCCGCAGGGGCCGACGTAATCATCTCGGGCGCGGGACTTCCCCTTGGCCTCCCCGCGATCCAGCCGCCGAAGGACACCGCGCTCATCCCGATAGTCTCCTCCGCACGGGCACTCGACCTGATCTGCAAGTAGTGGGAGAGGCTCGGGTACCGGCCTGACGCGGTAGTGCTCGAAGGGCCGCTCGCCGGCGGACATCTCGGATTCAAGATCGACCAGATCGACCTCGAATCCAACAGGCTCGAAAACCTCTTTCCCCCGGTCAAGGACATGGCGATGAAATACGGTGACATGCCGGTTATCGTTGCAGGCGGAATTTATACGCATGAGGACATCGGGAGATTCGTCAGGATGGGCGCCGACGGCATCCAGATGGGCACGCGTTTTCTCGCAACCGAAGAGAGCAGCGCCTCTGCCGAATACAAGGAGGCGGTCATCAGCGCACAGGAGAAAGACATCATCGTGGCGCATAAACCGGGCTCTCCCTGCGGGCTTCCCTTCAGGGTAATCAGACAGTCTCCCATGTACGTATCGGCGATGCAGAGGCTGCGGCCTCCCAAATGCGACAAGGGATACGTGCTCCTCAAGGACAACGACGGGAAATTCACCCGCTGCCCGGCAAAGGAGAGCAACGAGAACTGCTTTTGCATCTGCAACGGTCTCCTGAGTTCCGCCGGCTACAACCGCGACACGGAAGAGCCGCTCTACACTGTCGGCACAAACGCCTGCCGCGTAGACAGGATAATGTCCGTAAAGAATCTCATGGATGAACTTACCGGCAAGGCACTCGTCCCCTCCGCGTAGCATCGTCCCCCCTTCGGTAACAATTCACTTCTGGGTAATGAAACAGGAAGAAAGATTCCGGACAAGCCGGAATGACAAAATTGCCGTATACGCGCTTTTTTCTTTTGCAATGATATAACCGCCCTCTCCTCCGATAGGCACCGAGTTCATGGCCCCTCCTTCGAGATAACATCTATAAAGGAGAAGAGAAAAAAAGCGAAAATTTGGCGGGTAAGTCGCAGCAGGCTGGCCGGTCTTTCAGGCCGCAAGTTCGTGTGCCAGACCGTGGTATTTTTCATGAACGCCTTCCCCCGCCTCTTCCTTCTCCGCCTTATCGAAGGCCTCGGCAAGCTTCCTCTGATCATCGTCAGAAAACATGCGGTCGGCCATTGGATAAAGAACGTTATCTTCCTTATCTATATGTGCCTTGAGACGGCCGGCATATGCCGCCAGATTGTCCCTTACCGCTGCCACTGCAGACTCCTCCCGGGCTACTGCCTTTGGCAGCGCCCCGGCCATGGCTGCAACATTTTTCCTGTTCTCCGCGTGTTCCTGAAGCATAACGAATATCGGCCCCCTGTCGGCCGGCATCCCCTTTTCCTGCATTCTTGCAAAGAGGATATTTTCTTCTTTTGCATGGTGACAGCGATCGGCGAAATTGCGCAGAAAATCAATAATCTTGTTCACCTTTTCGCCATCAACCTTACCGGTCCTGCCGATTTTCTCAACTTCGCGCTCCGCAGCGCTGATGACAAGCAGAATTATCTGATGTTCCTGCTTAAGTAGCTGGGTGGGCGTCATATGATCCTCCATTTTTCGACGGCGGATTAATCCGGTTTCAGCTGCTTCCTGAACGTCATCTTCCGCTTCGTTAAAATTTATATTTTTTCCCGCTTGCCCGGTTGTTCTTCGAATATCCGGCGAAGGAACTTCCTGAGTTCCTGCCATGACTCCCTGTCGGCCTTTACCGCGCCGCCGGCCCTGTAGTTTACTTCGTGACCAACGACATCGGACACCGCCTGGGCATTCCCCGCAAACAGGACTGATGCGGAAAAAAAGAGTAACACGGTCAATGTCTTTCTCATGGGCGCCTCCGGGATTGCTTAATCAGAGTCTATCAATAACCGGGGAGGATGACAAGGCTGACAGTCGCAGATCAACTTTTCGGAGCGTGAACTGCCGCTGCAAAGCCGGTCGGCCACGAGCACTCTCTCTTACCCGGAATATTTTTGTGCAGCCGATTTATAATAAAGCTCACAGGTGGAGCTATCGGATTGACAATTTGGAGAGGTTTGTGATATCGCTCAATAGAGGAGGGCAGTCGGCGAATGATCCTTGCTCCCCGGTAAAAACAGTTTTTCAAAACGCTTTTGACATGGATATTTTTTTGCAGAGAGTATCAGGATCCTTTGCCAACCGGGGACGAAAGACTGTTAAACTTATGGGGGCGGGCGAACAAAAGCAGTAGCTTGGCCCGCTTCAGTATAGGTCGAACACATATTCGCGAAAGAGATCCTGTGTCGGTTTGAAAAATAATATGCGGCGGCAATGATGGACGAAATGAAAGTCTTGTTACAGCAGCTCAAGGATTATGAAGCCTTAAAATCCAGATGCGAGCATGCGGAAGAAGCGCGGGTCAGACTGGAGACAGTAGTCACAGCTCTGGACGAAGGAGTAATCGGCGCAGCACTGGATGGCACGATTACAGAATGGAATCCCGCCGCTGAAAAAATTTATGGATTTCCGAAAAAGGAGATTCTCGGCCGCTCCATGTCTTCCCTGGTTTCGCCCGGCCATCGCGATGAGGTGCCGGCCATACTTTCTAAAATTGCCGGGGGAGAGCACATAGAGCGTTATGAGATCCTCGGCATGAGGAAAGACGGCAGGCCGATCAGGGTATGTCTCGACCTGTCTCCTGTCAGGGACGTCAACGGTTTAATTATCGCTGTTTCGTCCATCGTCCGCGATATCCCTGCCCATAAGCTTGCCGAGGAAACATTGCACAAAGACGAAGAGCAGGTGCGCGCCAGTTTGGCCGAACTCCGGGCTATATATTCGGCAGTTCCGATCGGTTTGTGCTTTGTGAATTCTGACCTCAGGTACGTAAGCGTCAACGAACAGTTTGCAGCAATGAACGGTCTGGCGGTCGAAGAGTACATTGGTCGGACAGTCGGTGGAGCGGTGCCGGTATTGGCGGACTGGACGGAAAAATATATGAGGCATGTCATTGAAACAGGGGAGCCGGTCGAGGGACTTGAAATCCGCTGCGGAACACTCGCCCGGCCTGCTGTCAAGCGCGATTGGCTGGCATACTTTTCCCCGGCCCGGGATGAGGCGGGCGGGCTCCTCGGCGTAAATATCGCTCTGCTGGAGATTACCGAACGTAAACGAGCCGAGGAGGAGATGCGATTCCAGGCACTTCACGATGCGCTTACGGGGTTACCAAACAGAATGCTCTTTATGGACCGGCTCGCCATTGAACTTGCCGAGGCGCGACGTTACCGGAAGATGCTTGCGGTAATGTTTCTGGATATAGACAACTTCAAAAATATAAATGATACGCTCGGGCATTCGACGGGCGACAAACTGCTCAGGGAAGTTGCCGGGAGACTTAAGACATGCGTTCGTGAAACCGATACCATAGCCCGCATCGGAGGAGATGAATTCAACATGGTGCTGCCGGACATTGGCTCGCTGGAGGGCGCAGGTTCAATCGCAAAAAAAATCATCTCGCTGTTTAAAAACCCCTTCGTGATTGAAAAGGAAGAGCTCCCTGTTACCGCAAGCATCGGCATCACTATCTGCCCGGATGACGGCGAGAGCGCCGAGGAACTGCTCAAATATGCCGACATCGCCATGTATCAGGCAAAGGGACATGGAGGAGACAACTTTCAGTTTTACAGTTCGGCCATGAATCTCAGAACCTTCGAGAAAACGCTGGTTGAAAACAATCTGCGCAAGATGATGGAACGCAGGGAACTGGTCCTTCATTATCAGCCCCAGTTGACCGTAGATACCCGGCAGGTACGCTGCGCGGAGGCGCTGGTGCGATGGCAACATCCGGAACTGGGATTGCTCAATCCTGCACAATTTCTTCCGTTGGCTGCGGAGACGGGGTTCATTACGTCGATTGATGAATGGGTGCTCCGCACAGCCTGTGCCCAGGCAAGAGTGTGGAAGGA
>JBJKSM010000188.1:0-9881 GCA_046704045.1 Thermodesulfovibrionales bacterium
TGCATAACCGATACTTCCCAACTCTTGAGGATGTTGTACGATCGGTGGAGTCAAGATTCAGTGAATGGGCAGCAGGCGACGACGTTGTTCGTAAATTATGCGCACTTACTTAATGCGCTATGTATAAGCAGAAATCCGTGTGCCGCGTGCAGCTGCACCGCATCGAACCCCGCCTGTTTAGCCCTAAACGCGGCCTTTGCGAAGTCGGATTTGATCTTTGCGATATCATCACTGCCCGCGGCCCTGCATTTTTGCCTGCCTTCCCTTTTTCTTTCAGACGGCCCAACCGGCTCGAAGCCGGCGAGCCCGGGATTCGAGGCGCATCCACCATGGACAAGCTGAAGGGCGATTCTGCCTCCCTCTTCATGCACCGCCTTCGCCATCCCGCCGAGACCGTGCAGCAGACGGTCGTCCGAGGCGCCGAGCTGGCCCGGATTGGATCGGCCCTCCGGGCTGACAAAGGCGTAGCTTGTAATTATCAAGCCGACCTCTCCCTTTGCGAGTTCAGCCATCATCTCCGCAAGCCTGGGGGTGACGGAGCCGTCCTCTGCAGCAAGCCCCTCCCACGTTGCGGACCTTACAAACCGGTTCGCCAGGTCCATGCCGTTTATAACGGTACGCTCGAAAAGTTCAGCCATAGTGCGCCTCCTGAAGATATCAAGTGCTTATAATCAGTCTAACATACAAAACCTGCTTCATCGCTGCAACGTACGTATGGTGGTAGAATGTGCTCAGGAATTAACAAAACCCTTATCCTCGAAGGAGGGAATATGAGACTGAAACCCGTAGCGCTCGGACTGACACTCGGCCTCATCTGGGGCGGTGTTCTGTTTGTGACCACATGGCTTTCGTACCTTACGGGCTACGCGCAGCTTTTCCTCCATGTCGTGGCCGGCTCTGTCTACCCGGGATATACCATCTCTCCGCTCGGCAGCGTCATGTCCTTTTTCTACGGTTTCGTCGATCTCGGCCTCGGCGGGCTGCTTGTAGGGTGGATCTACAACCGGCTGGCCCGGGAGTAAGGGTCAGCCGCCGGGATGAGGCGGCGTGGACAGCATCACCTTCACCTCCAGACGGGCAGTAGCCTTTCTGAGCCTCCAGGAGGAGAGGAAATCCGGTGTCGGCAGGTTCCCCGGACCGCTGTACGGCACCGTTTCGATAGCTGAAAGCATCCTGTCGTGCCCGTAGAGTCTGTCGATCCGGACCGCTTCATCGACATAGCGCCGGGCGTCCTGCGGCCTTTTCGCACTGTACTCGGGCGAAATGAGGAGATCCGCATTGAGGACAACCCTGTTACTGTGTTTTCTTATCTCGCCCCCGAAGCCGCTGGAATGGGTGCGGAAAGGCGGCCTTGGGCCGTTGCAACAGGTTTCTGAACGGATAATGCCCTGAGGGATTTTTTCCACCGGAAGATCAGATCATAAAACCACCATGTGTGGCCGTTGTCGATTGCCTCCCGGTCGGCCCGGTCCACCGACCAGCCGTCATGCAAGATCCTGTAGGCGGCAACAGCGAGGCCGGTACGGTCCCGGCCATGGCGGCAATGGACATAGACCGGTTGAAGTCCGGGGTCCCCCATTATTTCCACCGCCTTCACAAGATCCGCCGGTCTTGGCCGCGTAATATCGCTCATCGGTATGTTGATAACCTCTATCCCGAGCCCTTTTGCGGCGGTTTCCTCCCGGCTGACGGCCCCGGTATCATCTTCGAGGTTCAGAATGGTGTGGACCTTGAGGGATTTAAGCTCATTCAGGTCGCTAAGGCGGGGTCCCCTGTATATTCCATCACACACCCTGGCGACGCGCCCGCCCGGCCCTCCGGGGGTGCCGGTACTTTGAGCGTCGTGAAGATGTGCGCAAGACGGAAAAACAAGAAAGACAACGACGAGTGCCGGGACCTTCAGGAAAATATGTCTGATGATATTGCCGCTCACGAAACTCCAGTCTACTTTTATTTTACCTCAATCAGACTGGATAAAAGAAATTACTTAACTCTTCCGAAATGAGGACGGGTCCTTCCTTCGCCGGAGGCACCGGAAAAGCGGTCGGCCGGAAGCATAACCTCACGGAGCTTTCAGCAGTGTCTTTTTCCCCGGCCCGACTAATTGGTACCGGATGCGATCTCACCTGCCTGCTCCCTGCGTTCACGGGAAAGCCTTCTCGCCATAACGATCGCTCCAAAGATTAAAACATAAGAAACGACCATGAATATATGTCCGGCGATGCTTGGAAACCTGTAGTCCTTCATGTAGGGTGAAAATGAAATTTCTGATGACATGGAACTGACCATTGCAGATCCCAGCCATATCAGCACTCGTCTATTAAAGAAACTGAACCTCCAGACTAAAAGGCCTATCGATGCCACGAGCATCTGAGCGAGAGCGTACTCGCTTTCCATCTCGAAATTTGTCAAACCGGAAGCTTCAATGTAGCAATCCGGGAAAAATCGCCAGTAAAAAATTGCGCCGAATAAAAATGTGGTCAGGGCTGCATAGAAAATAAATATTCCGGCAAAATTAATTCTCCTGCCGATGAGAAAAGGGGCGATCAACAAAGACAAATTTTCAATATACCTGGCGGCGATCCACAGCTGAATATGTAAATTGTGGTCGTCATGACCCTGAAATGCCTTAATATTATTCGTAATGGCGTGTGCGATTTCCAGGAGTCCGACAGAAAAGAGAGCTATTCCGATAATGACAAGGTAATTATTGTTGAGAGATTTGCGCGACTTCCAGACAAGAACAAAGCTGCCGATGGCTGAAAAAATCGACAACAGCTCCAGGACATTGTGAAAAATCAGATTTGAATTGGACATATCGCTGACAATATTCCAGAAAATTCATTACCAGTCAAGTTAAACTTTCTTAATGTTTTTTTATCAGCGGCAGGGTGACCCGTATTTTTCCTGCCGGACTGTCGCGGACCGACATCTAATGTATACTAACTAATGGGCGTATTGCGGACGGATGAATATCATGCACAAGATGTTTTCTCCTTCCTGGGGGGACCTTGGAGCACACCGGAACCGAAATGGCTTCCATATCTTGCAGCCGCT
Source organism: Thermodesulfovibrionales bacterium (assembly GCA_046704045.1). Lineage (GTDB taxonomy): Bacteria > Nitrospirota > Thermodesulfovibrionia > Thermodesulfovibrionales > UBA6898 > JAWOKY01. Next base: position 3,058 of record JBJKSM010000188.1, read on the forward strand.
GCTGCCATAATCTGATATCAAGGTGATACCTTCCGGACAATGATAAAAGGGCTGAACCAACAACAGAGAGCAGCCGTCGAGCACTTCGGCTCACCGCTTTTACTCCTTGCAGGCGCCGGCAGCGGCAAGACCAGGGTCCTCACCCACAAAATCGGCTATCTGATCAGGGAGAGAGGATTTAAGCCTCATAGGATACTCGCCATCACTTTCACGAAAAAGGCGGCCGGGGAGATGGCGGACCGCGTAGAAAAGATGCTCGATATCAAGCCCCGGTCCGTAAGCACATTCCACTCCTTTTGCGTCAGGGTCCTGAGGGAAGACATAGCCGCCCTCGGGATGAAATACGACGGGAAGTTCATAATCTACGATCAGACCGACAGCCGAAAGGCGCTGAAAGACATAATCAGGGATTTCAACCTCGATCCCCGGGAAACGGATGACGCACAAAAGACCATCTCGAAGGCGAAGCAGGCTTACAGGGGAAACATAGTTGAATATATAGCCTCCCTGCCTTTTCCACATGACCACTATGCTGAAGTGGGTGATGCCTATCAAAGGGGTCTGGAGCAGTCGAACGCCCTGGACTACGACGACCTTATCTACCTCGTCACCGAACTTTTCCTGAGCAGGCCCGAGGTCCTCAAAAAGTGGCAGGCCCGCTACGACTTTTTCATGGTGGATGAGTTCCAGGATACCAACGACATACAATACTCCCTCGTAAAACTGCTTTCGGCCGCAAACAGGAAGAACATCTTCGTCGTCGGGGACCCCTTTCAGACGATCTACACCTGGCGCGGGGCGGTCCCCGAAAATATCCTGAAATTTGCCAGGGAGTTCGGGGCTACGGAGATGAGGCTCGAAAAGAATTACCGGTCAACCAGGAAGATCCTCGAGGTCGCCAACATCGTTATCGGCAGGGTTGACCGAATGTGGGAGGACAAGGTCCTGACGCTCCACACCGACAGGGAAGAAGAGGGCGAGGTGGAGTACCGCAAGGCGACAGACCACGACTCGGAAAGCCGGCGCGTTGCCGAGAGGATCAGGGATCTTGCCCTGACCAATTCCTATTCCGACATGGCGGTCCTCATACGCATGAGCTTTCTTTCCAGGGGGCTTGAAAGCAGCTTCATGCAATACGGCATTCCCTATGAGATCGTCAGAGGCCTGGCGTTTTACGACAGGGTGGAGGTGAAGGACCTGCTTTGCTATCTCAGGCTCATCGCCACCACCAGAGACGGGGCCGCTTTCGATCGGGTCGTGAACACCCCCGTCCGCGGCATAGGGAAAAAGGCCCTTGCGGCGATCAAGGGGAATTTCAAAACCGACTGGATTCAGGCGTTGAAGGATACCAGGCTCACCAGGAAACAGAGGTCCAACGTAGACCTGCTTACAGGCATGCTTCTGAAGTACGGCGGCAGGGTGGAAAAGGAGCCTTACGCCGTCCTTATGAGTCTGATCAGGGAGCTTGACTATCTTCATTACCTTGAGTACGAATACGACGAGGACCACGAGGAGCGCGTCGAAAACGTCTCGGAACTCTGTAACGTCCTCCTCTCTGTCGAGACCGAGGGGAAAGCCTTTTCGGAGTTCATGGAAGACAGTCTTCTCGCCTCGGATCAGGACAGGATCAGTCAGGATGAAAGTGTCAAAATAATGACCATACACGCCGCAAAGGGACTGGAGTGGCCCGTTGTTTTTCTGCCGGCACTGGAGGAGGGGATCTTCCCGTCGGAAAAAGCCATCATGAGCGGTTCCGGGCTCGAAGAAGAAAGGCGGCTGTTTTACGTGGCGTGCACCAGGGCAAAGGAGGGACTCTATCTTTCATCCGCCGATTACAGAATGAAGTTCGGTTATACGTCCCCGATGCTGCCGTCAAGGTATGTTGAAGAGCTCAAGGGGGTGCTGCGGTAAGTGAGATGAAGGAAGGATGGCCACTCTTACCGGCATCCTCTGGGGTCTTCCTTTCCTGTTTGTCTAATGACATCGAAAATCACCTCAATGCCGTCGAGCAATTTTCCCCGGTCACTTTTGGAAAGATTTGTTATCGCTTCCATATGCTGCGGGATTAGAGGTGGCCGGGTTTGGTTTTCATATCGTTTTATACTATATATCAAAAGATATCAATTGCTTTAAAGGCGTTAAACAAAAAATTGGTGGCGGTGCAGGGAATCGAACCCCGGACACTGCGGATATGAGCCGCATGCTCTAACCGTCTGAGCTACACCGCCTTCGGGAAGAAAACATCTGAACGGAATAAAATTATAACAAAAAGCGGCCGGCTAATAAAAGAGGGAGAACCTCCGCGTCCGGACGTTTATAAGGACCCCGACGGATATGAAATTCGAAAGGAGCGCGGTGCCGCCGTAGCTCATGAAGGGCAGGGGGATGCCGACGACCGGCATCATGCCGAGAGTCATGCCGACGTTTATGAAGAAATAGGTCGCAAACATGAAGGTGACGCCGAGTGCGAGAAACCTCCCGAACTCGTCCTTGGCCTTTCGGGCCGTGTCGAGACCCCGTATGAAAAGCAGGAAATAGAGGCTCAGCAGAAAGACGGACCCGATGAATCCCCACTCCTCGGCAAAGGCCGCGAAGATGAAATCGGTGTGCCTTTCAGGGAGAAACCTGAAAGGCCCCTGGGTTCCTTTCAGATACCCTTTACCGAGGAACTCGCCGGACCCTATCGCAACCTTCGACTGGTTGATATGGTACCCTATGCCGGCTGGGTCCACCCCGGGGTCGATGAAGGCGACGAGGCGGTTCTTCTGATAGTCCTTGAGACCCGACCACATGATGTTTCCGAGAAACGGCACGGACACAAGACCCAGCAGAACGATCAGGACAAGTGCCTTTTTCTGGAGCCCCTTTGAAAGCGACATCAAAAAGAAGATGATGAAAACAACGATCGCGGTGCCGAGGTCCGGCTGCTTGAAAAGAAGAACAAAGGGGATAAAGACGATTACGAAGAAGACCTTGATGAGCTGCGCCATGCCCATCGGGCCGCGCAGCAGGCATAGATACTGAGAGAGCATTATGATGAAGACGATCCTGAAAAACTCCGATGGCTGGAAGGTCAGAGGCCCGAGGCTCACCCACCTCTGGGCGCCCATGCCGGTCTTTCCGGTGACCATGACGACGAGGAGAAGGACAAGACCCGCGCCGTAAAGCGGAAGCGAAAACCTGCTCAGCCAGATATAGTCGAAACTCACAAACACGATGAGGCCGGCGAGCCCGATCAGAAGCCACACGATCTGTTTCATAAATAGCGGCGACTGGACCTCCTGCCCGGGCTGACGCGTTGCGCTGAAGATCGTCATCACGCCTATGACGGAGATCGCAATCACCGCGATGAAGCTGATCCAGTCGAAGTTCTGCAGTAGTCTCCGGTCAATTCTGAACATTGTCGAGAAACTCCTTCTTCTTCTCCGGCGAAAGCAGGTACGCCTCTATCGCCTTTTTCGCGATCGGGGCCGCGGCGCTTCCGCCGTGGCCTCCGTGTTCGACGAGCACCGACATAGCGATCTCCGGTTTTTCGACAGGGGCGAAGGCTACGAACCAGGCGTGGTCCCTGAAATTTCCGCCGTCGGACCTTGATCCGTGACGCAGCGACACGACCTGGGCGGTCCCGGTCTTGCCGCCTATCGTAACGACATCCGATCTCGCCTCCCGGGCGGTGCCGTCGGGATCGTTGACGACCCCCCCCAGGTAGGACCTCACCTTTTCGAGCGTCTCCTCGCTGACGCCGGCGTTGCCCGCAAGCACGGGCTGCCCGGCCTTGAGTATCAGCGGCCTGTAGAGCCTGCCGCCGTTTGCTACGGCGCTCATCATCACCGCCATCTGGACCGGCGTTGCCGAAACGTATCCCTGGCCTATGGAATTTACGAAGGTCTCACCGAGGTACCAGGTCTGCTTTTTCTTTTCCATCTTCCACCTCGTGTTGGGGATAAGCCCTTTTTTCTCGCCTCCAAGCGGGATTCCCGTGGGTCTTCCAAGGCCGAACCGCGTTGCGTAGTCGTAGATCCTGTCTATCCCGAGACGCTTGCCGACTTCATAAAAAAAGACGTCGCAGGATTCGACGAGCGCCCTGCGCAGGGAGATAATGCCGTGGCCGGACTTTTTCCAGCAGCCGAAATGCCACCTGCCGACGCTGATACCGCCCTTGCAGTCAACGGTCGTGGAGTCGTCGATAACGCCCGTTTCGAGCCCGGCGATAGCCATGACGATCTTGAAGGTCGAGCCGGGCGGATATTGGCTCTGGATCGCCCTGTCGAGCATCGGCAGTTTCTTGTCCTCGCTGAGGGAGCGCCAGTCGGCGTAGCTGATCCCTGTGGCGAACTTGTTCGGGTCAAAGGACGGCTCGCTCACCAGTCCCAGTATCTCCCCGGTGTCGGGCTGGAGCGCCACGAGCGCGCCATCCTTCCCCTGGAAGGCCTGTTCGGCCGCCTTCTGCAGGGCGATATCGATGCTGAGCGTGATGTCTCTGCCCTTTATCGGCGGCGTCTCCCTCAGGAGGCGGATCTCCCTTCCAAGGGCATCGACTTCGATGATCCTCTGGCCCTCCACCCCCCTCAGGGTCTTGTCGAAGAGTTTTTCGACCCCCCACTGGCCTACAAAGGCGTCGGGAGGCACGTCACTGAATTCCGGGTTCCTCGCCTGAACGGGGGTGAGCCTTCCGAGGTATCCGAGCACGTGGGCCGCGGTGCTGCCGTAAAGATATTTTCTCGTCACATCGACGTCTATCATGAGCCCCGGGAAGTCCGAGCGCCTTGCCTCGATATAGCTGACTTCCCTGAAATCGAGTCCCTCCTTCAGCCGCACCGGGATGAAGGGGCTCTGTCCTTCCTGACGGATCTTTTCCGATATCTCGTCCGCCGGCATATCGAGGAGCTTTGCCAGGGCGGCGATATTCGAGCCGTCGAACTCGCCGGGGATGAGAGAGGCGCAGAAATCGGGCGTATTCTTCACAAGGGGAAAGCCGTTTCTGTCGAAGATGATGCCGCGCGGCGCGGAAATGCCGATTACCCGCAGCCTGTTCGATTCCGAGATCCGCCGGAGCTCGTTTCCCTGGAGTATCTGGAGCTGCCAGAGCCTGATCAGGATGACCAGAAAGAGGACGACGATCGCGTATACCGAAAACAGGACCTTTTCCGGTTTTCGTTCAGTCAGCATGCTTCGGCCTTATGAACAGTCCCGCGGCCGCATTCATGATCGACTGCATGACCGAGATGAAGAGGGCCGAGGAAGGAGCTGCGGGCATTTTGTCGAAGATGCTCTGCGCGAGGAAAACCGTTGCGTTGTCCACGACCGTCAGCAGCGAGACCGCCATCAGGCCGAGAAAGGGGGTCCATCTCAGGACCCCGCCGGAGACGAAGAAGGAAGAAGAAAAGCCGATGATCCCCTTGCTAAGAAGATTTGGCCCGATGATCGACGAAGAGAGGCTGTCTTCGAGCGCTCCGATTATCATCCCCGCAAGAAGTCCCCTTGTCTCGCCGTACCGTATCCCTGCGTAGTAGACGAGGAGCACCGTCAGGTCGGGGGATATGCCGAGGATCGAGATCCTGCCCTGCAGGAAGAAGCAGAGGAATACCGCTATCGGCCAGAGCAGGTACTTCACCTTACTGCGATCACTTCTTCCATTTTTGCGTCGTCCTGGTAGGGAGCCACTTCGATGTACTGAAAGGTGCCGCTGCCCTTAGCGTCTACCTTCGAGACATAGCCCACCGGTATCCCGGGGGGGAAGAGCGCGTCCAGCCCGGATGTTACGACCACGTCACCCACCTTCACCTCCTCGTCGCGGGGGACATATTTAAGGACGCATTCCCCTGTGCCGGTGCCTGAAAGGATCGCCTCCATCCTGCTTTCCTGGAGCCTGACAGCGGCCGAGAAATTGATGTCGGTAAGGAGGAGGAGGTGCGCATAAGAGTCGGTGACATCCGTGATCTTGCCGGCGAGACCCCTTGGAGTAATTGCGGTCATATCCTTAGCCAGGCCGTCTTTTGCGCCCTTGTCGAGCAGAAGGGTGTTGGACCAGTGGTCGATGCCCCTGGCGATGACGCGGCATGTGGCGATATAGTCCTTGCGGGTTTCCCTGAACTGAAGGAGCTCGCGCAGCCGTTTGTTTTCGAGTGCGGTCTCCCGGTACTTCTGCCTCTCAAGGAGGAGTTCGGCCACCTCTTTTTTGAGCCTTGTATTTTCCTCTTCGCGGAGCGCCAGGCGCCTGAAGGGACCTTCGACGATATCGGTCAGCGACTGCGCGGCGGACTGGGAATTGTCGAGAAGGACGGCAAGCGGGGACAATGAGAACAGGCGTCCCTTTTTACTCTGATACGTCATGAGGACGAGCGAAATTACTATAAGAGCAAAAAAAAGGAGCGTATTTTTTCTGAGCATTCCCGAGTCTGGTTTCGTTTAATTCATTGCTATACGACGCAGAAGCTCGAGCTCGTCGAGCATCTTGCCGACGCCGAGGACCACCGCCTTCAGTGGATTTTCGGCCACTATCACCGGAAGGGCCGTCTCCTGTTTGATCAGGGCGTCGAGCCCGCGCAGGAGCGCCCCGCCGCCGGCAAGGACGATGCCCCTGTCGACGATGTCGGCCGAGAGTTCGGGAGGCGTGTTTTCGAGCGCCACCTTTATCGTGTCGAGTATTATATTGACAGGCTCCGAAAGGGCCTCGCGGATCTCCTCTTCGTTGATCGTGATCGTCTTGGGTATGCCCGATATCAGGTCCCTTCCCTTGATGTCGAGGACCCGCCGCTCGCCTGCCCCCGTTTCATGGGCCGAACCGAGGTCGATCTTTATCTGCTCCGAAGTCGTATCGCCGA
>JBJKSM010000189.1:0-20671 GCA_046704045.1 Thermodesulfovibrionales bacterium
GGGCACCGGAAACGGTTAGCGTGCAAATATCTTCCGAAGGCGGAAATCAACCCCCGGCAGAGGGGGAGCTGGACACCCGGTTAAGGTCCTGGGGCATGACGGATTAAACGCATCAACGTATAGAAAAACAATACACCCCGGAGATGCAGCAATAACCTGCATTCATCGGGCAATTCAAATGCCAACCGTATTTTTTCTTTATACACTTTAAGGCCGTGATATGGAGCATTCTTTGCTCTTTTACTCCATCCCCCTTGATTTACAAGATATTTAACGAATGGCATTTTTATTGCAACAACGTGTGACATGAAAGCAACGCCAGAAAAGGAGGCCTACCATGGAAAGTAAGGGAAAGATATTGGTCCTCGACGATGATCCGGTCGTAACGCTCAGCTGCAAGAGGATCCTCGGCGCCGAGGGATACAATATTATCACAACCGACCTCGGCGAGGATGCGGTGAAGAAGATCGGCAACGAGGAGTTCGACCTCCTCATCTCGGACATAAGGCTCCCCGACAGCAACGGCATCCACGTCCTGAGGGAGGCGAAGGCGATCCAGCCGAAGCTGGACGTTGTGATCATCACCGGGTACCCGACCCTCGAAGACGCAAAAGAGTCGGTGAGACTCGGGGCCTTTGAATTCATAGAAAAGCCGTTCACCCCAGACTTCATGATCAATGTCGCGACAAAGGTCTTCGACAACCGGGGATGGATACTCAGGAAGGCATTTATCGATCAGTTCAGAAACGAGATCGTTTCCCTCAGGGACAACCAGAACCCTGTCATTTTCTACAAGGAAGGGACGTGGGCCCGGCCCCTGAAAGACGGCGTATGGGAGATCGGCTGCGACATCAGGTACTGGCTTCTCGGCGGACAGCTCATGTACATCGACCTGCCGGAAAACATGGAGGCCATGTTAGCCGGGGAATGCTTCGGAAAGATCCTCTCGGGCGGCGGACAAACGGATGAGCTCGTCTCCCCCATGACCGGGAAGGTGGTGGAGATCAATCATAACGCAAACACCGCGATGAGCGCCCTCATCCGCGACAACCTGAGCGAGGGTTGGCTTCTGTGGCTGGCGCGGATCGAACCGATAAAGGCATAAGAAAGAGATACAGGAGGAATCGTATGTCAGGAAAACCCAGAATATTGATAGTGGACGACGAATTAGTCGTCATCAAGAGCGCCGAAAGGGTCCTGAAAGGTGAAGGGTACAGCGTTGAAGGCGTCCTCGGCGGCAGAGAGGCGATCATGAAGATCGGCGAGACAGAGTACGACCTCGTTTTCACCGACCTGAAGATGCCGGAGGTGGACGGCATAACCCTCATCAAATGGATAAAGAAGACAAACCCTTCGATCGGCATTGTGATCATCACCGGTTATCCTTCACAGGAAACGATCAAGGAGGCCCTCGAACTCGGGATCATAGACTACGTTCCCAAGCCCTTTACCCCTGCGGTGCTGCTCGATGTGACCCAGAGGGCGGTCGATTGGACAAAGGGCAAAAAGGCCGAGGAAAAGAAGGAGGTAACCGACGAGCTTCCCCCAGCGATGGCGGCGGAACTGCAGAGGGTGATCGGGGAATTCAGGCGCAGACCGGGCTCTCTCATCCCGGTGCTCCAGCGGGCACAGGAGATCGTCGGCTATCTGCCGCCCATAGTGCAAAAGAAGGTAGCAAAAGGTCTCAACATTCCCCCCGCTGAGGTCCACAGCGTCGTTTCCTTTTATACCTTTTTCACGATGAAGCCGAGGGGCGACCACAACTTCAGGGTGTGTCTCGGCACCGCATGCTACGTAAAGGGCATCGAAGGGGTGCTGAGCAAGATAAGCGATGCGCTGAAGATCAAAATCGGAGAGACAACCGAAAACAGGAAGTTCTCGCTTGAGGCCGTCAGATGCCTCGGGGCCTGTGGCCTCGCCCCTGTCATGGTGATCGACCAGGACACTCACGGGGCGATGACGCCCAAAAAAGCGCTCGAAATCATCAGCCGGTACGAACCGTCGGTCATGGAAGCCGCAGCTCAGGAAGAGACGGAAGAAATGGCGGAGAAGGAGGGATAAAATGCCGAGATTGAAGATAGAGGACCTGCAGAAGATCAAGGAGCAGCACAGGGCGGATTTCATGCTGCGGGAAGGCGGCTACAGGGCAAAGGTAACGGTCCACATGGGCACCTGCGGTATCGCGGCAGGCGCAAGGACGGTGATGACCGCGCTGATGGACGAGGTGGCGAAGGCTAATGTAACCGACATCATCGTCACGACATCCGGCTGCGCGGGGCTCTGCGCCAAGGAGCCGCTCGCTACTGTGGAGATCATGAACCAGCCGCCGGTCAGGTACTGCGACCTCAACGATGAAAAGATGCGGGAGATCTTCAGGGAACATGTAATCGGCGGGCACCCTGTGGAGAAATACGCCCTGGTCGTCGGCAGCGAGACGACCTACTGAAATAAGAACGAGCGTGAGGAGGATATAGATGGAAAAGTTTCGTGCGAATCTGATGCTCTGCGCAGGAACAGGCTGCGTTGCAAGCGGGACGATGAAGGTAAAGGAGGCGCTCAAGGATGAGCTGGAAAAGAGGGGCCTTGACGAAGAGATCAAGGTCGTTCTGACCGGCTGTAACGGCTACTGCGCCGAGGGGCCGGTGATGTCCGTATATCCCGACAATATCTTCTACCAGAAGCTGACCGTCGAGGAGATACCTAAACTCGTTGAGGAGCATTTCCTCAAGGGAAGGCCTTACGAGAAGCTCATGTTCAGGGAGCCGGAGAAGAAGACCGCGATCCCTCTTATGAAGGAGATCCCCTTCTTCAAGCACCAGGTGCTCAGGGTCCTGAGGAACAAGGGGCTCATCGACCCCGAAAAGATCGAGGAATACATCGCCAGAGACGGTTACCAGGCTGCGGCCAGGGCGCTCACGCAGATGACCTCCGAAGAGATAATAAAGGTGGTCAAGGACTCCGGCGTGCGCGGAAGGGGCGGCGCAGGGTTCCCCACCGGCCTGAAATGGGAATTCGCATCGAAGGTGAAGTCGGACGTAAAGTTCATGCTCTGTAACGGCGACGAGGGCGACCCCGGAGCGTTCATGGACAGGTCGGTGATGGAGGCGGACCCCCACTCCGTCATCGAAGGGATGATCATCGGCGCAAAGGCGATCGGCGCACATCACGGCTACATCTACGTGAGGGCGGAATATCCACTCGCGGTAAAACGGCTCCAGCTGGCGATCGACCAGGCTACCGAGATGGGTCTGCTCGGAAAGAACATCCTCGACACCGGCTTCGACTTCGAGCTCGGCATCTACCTCGGCGCAGGCGCCTTTGTCTGCGGCGAGGAGACGGCGCTCATGCGCTCTATCGAGGGCAAGCGCGGCATGCCGAGGCCGAGGCCGCCCTTCCCTGCTGTAAAGGGGCTATGGGACAAGCCCTCGGTCCTGAACAACGTCGAAACACTCGCCCAGATCTCGCCGATCGTCCTCAACGGCGCCGAATGGTACAGGAGTCTCGGGACCGAAAAGAGCGCGGGCACCAAGGTATTCGCCCTTACCGGAGCGGTCAACAACGTCGGCCTCGTCGAGGTGCCGATGGGCATTCCGCTGAGGAGGATCATCTACGACATCGGCGGCGGCATCAGAAAGGGGAGGAAGTTCAAGGCGGTCCAGCTCGGAGGGCCCTCCGGAGGCTGCATCCCCGAACACCTTCTCGACACGCCCGTCACCTATGAGGACATCGTCGCGACCGGCGCTATCGTCGGCTCCGGCGGCATGGTCGTTATGGACGACAACACCTGCATGGTCGGCACCGCGAAGTTCTTCCTCGAATTCACGGCCGACGAGTCGTGCGGAAAATGCACTCCCTGCAGGGTCGGGACAAAGATACTCCTCGACATGCTCACCGATATCACGGAAGGAAACGGAAAAGAAGAGGACATAGAAACGCTGCTCGACCTCGCAAAGGACATTTTGAGCACCTCGCTCTGCGGCCTCGGCCAAACCGCGCCGAACCCGGTGCTGACGACGATAAAGTACTTCAGGGACGAATACGAATCGCACATCCGCGACAAATGGTGCAAGGCCGGCGTCTGCCGGAACCTCACTACCTTCTGGATCGACGAGGAGCTCTGCAAGGGGTGCGGCGCCTGCCTGATGGCGTGCCCTTCCAAAGCTATCATAGGAGAGAAGAAGAAACCGCACAAGATCATACAGGAGGTCTGCGTTCACTGCAGGACCTGCTATGAGGCGTGCAAATTCAAGTCGATTAAGATCATGCCCGCCGGCTATGACGGCGGATCGCCGGGAAAAGCGGAACCGGTGAAGGCCGGCGCGACGGAAGGCGAAACGGCAAAGGGGGAAAAATAAGATGGTTGAACTCACCATAAACGATAAAAAGATAACGGTCGAAGACGGCGTCACGATACTCAAGGCCGCGCAGCAAAACGGCATCCACATCCCGAACATGTGCTATGACAAGAGGCTGAGACCTTACGGCGGCTGCAGGCTATGCGTTGTCGAGCTGGAAGGACAGCCGAGGCTCTTCGCATCCTGTTCGACCCCCGTTGCGCCGGGCATGATCGTTAAGACGGACACGCCGAAACTGAGAAAGTCGCGCCAGACGGTGCTCGAACTCCTCCTGATCCATCACCCGCTCGACTGCCCGATCTGCGACAAGGCCGGGGAATGCGACCTTCAGGACATCGCTTATGAATACGGAAAGCCCGAGGGGCGTTTCATCAGGCACAGGAAGGCCGCACCGCCGGACGTTCGGGGTCCTCTCGTGGAGCTTACCGCAAACAGGTGCATCCTCTGCGGAAAATGCGTCCGCATCTGCGCCGAACACCAGAGCAGGGGAGCGCTCGGTTTCATTGGAAGGGGTTTCCCGACGGTGGTCCAGCCCGCCTTCGGCGAGATCCTCGAATGCGACTACTGCGGCCAGTGCATCGATATCTGCCCCACCGGCGCTCTCCTGAGCAAGCCTTTCAAGTTCCAGGCCCGCGCCTGGTTCCTCGAGGAAAAGGACACGGTCTGCTCCTTCTGCGGCTGCGGATGCACCCTCACCCTCGGCCTCAGGGAGGGCAAGATCCTTCGCTCCCGGGGCAGGGAGGACAACGGCCGTTCAGAGGGCAACCTCTGCGGGAGGGGACGATTCGGCTTCGATTACATTTACAGCGAAAACCGGCTGAAGGCGCCGATGATCAGGAAGGAGGGCGTCCTCCAGCCCGCCACCTGGGATGAGGCGCTTTCGTACATAAGCAACAGCCTCAGGTTCATCATAAAGTCATACGGCAACTCGTCCGTGGGCGCGGTCGGTTCGCACCGGTGCACCAATGAAGACAACTACATGCTCAAGAAATTCATGACTACGGTCATAGGCTCGAAGAATGTCGATTCCGCTGCGGCCTTCGGGTACGGGAAGGTGCAGAAGTCGCTCGACAAGGCGTTCGGCCTGAAGGCCCATTCTATCGATATGAAGGCCCCCCTCGGCAAAGAGGTCATCTTTATCGTCGAATCCGACATCAGCGTCACCCATCCTGTTTTCGGCCTCAACATCCTGCAGGCAAAGAGAGAGGGATCGAGGCTGATCGTGGCCGATGCGAGGGAGACGAAGCTTACAAGACACGGCACCGACCACCTGAGGATGAGGCAGGGCACCTCGGTCGCCCTCCTGAACGGCCTGATGAGGATCATCATCGACAAGGGGTTATTCAAGAAGGAGATCGTATCGAAGACCCCCGGCTTTGCCGAATTCGAAAAGAGCCTCGCCGGATATGCACCGGCCAGGGTTTCGGAGATCACCGGCATCCCGGAGGAAGAGCTCACCGCCGCCGCCGAGGCGCTCGCAAATGCAAAGAGCAGGATGATCTCGCTCACTATCAATCACACCGAAAACACAAAGGGCTCGGACACGATGCTTGCAGCTGCAAACCTCATCATCCTCCTCGGGGAAAACGCGGAGGCCTTACAGATACCGGCAGAGTACGCAAATACCTTCGGCGCTTACAGGATCGGCATAAGGCCCGAAGGCGGTAAAGACCTCTTCGAGATGCTCTACGAGACCGGCCAGCTCCATGCGCTCTATATCATGGGCGAGGACCCCGTCTCGGCCTTCCCCTATAACTCGAAGATCATACGGACTCTCAAATCCCTGGAACTGCTGATCGTCCAGGACATAGCCATGACAGAGACGGCAAAGTATGCCCACGTGGTGCTCCCGGCGTCGAGCTGGGCTGAAAAAGACGGCACCTTCACGAACGCCGAAGGCATCACCCAGAACCTCCGGAAGGTTGTCGAGGCGACCGGGCAGTCGATGCCGGACTGGCAGATACTCAGGAACCTTTCGCTCTCGATGGGCTCCGACATCTCGATACGCAATATTGCCGACGTCTCGACAGAGATAAAGGACCTGGTGAGGGATGAGGAGCGGTCGCCGGACAAGAGGGTGTTACATCCCGTACAGTATACGCCGGGAGAGGAGCCGGATGCCGAATATCCGTTTTCTCTCGTAACAAGGGACGTGCTCCAGCATTCGGGGACGATGTCGACGCGGTCGAAGGCGCTCGACCTGGTCGTTTCCGAGGCGTTCCTCGAAATAAGCGAAGAAGACGCGAAGAAAACCGGGATCTCAGACAGCGGCCACGTCAAGGTCACATCGAAGAGGGGCACCGTTTATCTCAAGGCAAAGGTCTCGGATGAAATCCCGGCGGGCGCCGTATTCACGTCGTCGCATTTCCCGCACGGACGTGTGAACGCCCTCACCTTCCCCGCCGAAAACGGGGCACCCGCCACGGACGCGGTAAAGGTAGAGGCGGTTAAAGGGTAGCGACCCGTTATTCCCATGACGCTGGAAGAAATCAGGAATATCATCGGGGCGAAGATCCTTGCGAGGGACGGGGATATGGGGATACTGATCGACAAGGCATACTGCGCCGACCTCATGAGCGACGTCCTCGCCTTTTCGATCACGAACTCCCTCCTGATCACCGGGCTGACGAACACCCAGGTGATCAGGACCGCCGAGGTGGCCGACATCAGGGCGATCGTCTTCGTTCAGAGCAAAAGGCCCGATATCGAGACGATCGCCCTTGCCGACGCAAAAAAGATCCCCTTGCTCGTTACCCCGCACTCCATGTTCGACGTATGCGGCAAACTGTACGAGAAGGGGCTAAGGAGCGAACCGATGGCGGGAATCAGATGAGCGCCTGCAGAGATGGATGTTTTTTTCTCACCGGCAAGGATTTCACAAACGCCGGAGCTGCTTCGAGCAGCCTCAAGGGCGTGCTCGAAGAGATGAACATCCCGGCCCCCGTCATACGCAGGGCCGCGATCGCCGCGTTCGAGGCCGAGATGAACCTCATCATTTACGCCGTAGCAGGGATGATGAAATATTACATAACCGATGACACGATCAAGGTGGTCCTCGAGGACATGGGACCCGGGATCGAAAACATCGAACTCGCCATGACCGAGGGATACTCGACCGCGCCCGATTACATCCGCGAGATGGGGTTCGGCTCCGGGATGGGGCTTCCCAACATCAAGAAAAACGCCGACGGGCTGAACATCAGGTCCGTCGTGGGTGCGGGGACGACCCTCGAATTCATCATTTATCTGAAACCGTCCGGTTGAGGAGGCGATCATGAGATTAAAGGAGCTTATCGACGAGCTTTCGCTCGATGTCAAGACGCCGGGGGTCGACCTCGACAGGGAGGTCACGGGCGGGTACGCAAGCGACCTCCTCTCCGATGTCATCGGTAACGCAAAAGAAGGCTTTCTCTGGGTTACCCTCCAGGTTCATCTCAACATCGTCGCCGTCGCCTCACTGAAAGGGCTGTCGGGGATCGTCCTCGTCAACAACAGGGCGCCCGGCGCGGAGACGCTGAAGAAGGCCGAGGCGGAGAACATCCCTGTTCTCACGAGCTCCCTGCCCGCCTTCGAGCTCGTGGGCAGGCTCTATTCCATCGGCCTGAGATGCCGGTAGAATTCAGGGGAGACCTCCACATCCATACCTGTCTCTCCCCCTGCGCCGATCTTTCGATGACGCCGCGCGCGATCGTCGAAAAAGCCGCCTCCCTCGGCATAAACATGATCGCGGTCTGCGACCACAACTCCGCGGAAAACGCTGAAGTGACAGGAGACCTCGCGAAAGAAAAGGGGATCAGAGTCATCCCGGGCATCGAGGTCAGCTCGTCGGAAGAGGTCCATGTCCTCGGTCTCTTCGGGGAGATGGAGAATGCCCTGAAGATGCAGGCCGTTGTGTATGAGAACCTTCAGCCGGGAGAAAACGACGAGGACAGGTTCGGCATGCAGGTGGTCGTAAACGAAATCGACGAGGTCATGGGCTTCAACAGGAGGCTCCTGATCGGCGCGACCGGCCTTTCGGTGGACCGTGTCGTCGTGCTGATCCATGAATTGGGCGGCATCGCGATCGCAAGCCACATCGACCGCGAGGGTTTCGGCATCATCGGCCAACTGGGATTCATCCCGCCGGAAATCGAATTCGACGCCCTCGAAATATCGGGGAGGATTTCGATCGATGAGGCTCTGCAGAGATTTTCCGGGTACCGCCGCATACCGTGGGTCACTTCATCGGACGCCCACTGTCTTGACGATATAGGAAAAAGGACAACCGGCCTGCTGCTGCATCACTCGACCTTCGGGGAGCTTTGCCTTGCGCTGAAGGGCACCGGGGACCGACGGGTCGTTCTGTAGCCGTGGAAGACATTTCCCTGCACATACTCGACATCGCCGAGAACTCGATCAATGCCGGGGCGACGCTCGTTCAGATCGGGATCGACGAGAAGACCGACGAAGATATTTTTTCCGTCACGATAGAGGACAATGGAAGGGGTATACCGGAAGAACGCCTCGCGGAAGTCCTCGACCCCTTTTACACCACCCGCACCACAAGGAAGATCGGTCTCGGCCTCTCTTTGCTTGCCCAGTCCGCGAGGGAGACCGGCGGAGACATCTCGATAAGATCCATCGAGGGCAAGGGCACCGTCGTGGAAGCTCATTTCAGGCCGGACCATATAGACATGAGACCCCTCGGCGATATGGCTGAAACGCTGATCGCACTGATAACCGGCAACCCGCAGGCGGACTTCGTCTTCATCTGCCGCAAGGACGGTCGGCAATACGCCTTCGACACCCGGCAGTTAAGGGCGGAACTCGGTGATGTCCCGATAAACTTCCCTCGCGTTCTGGCCCTGATCAGGGATTATCTCTCGGAGATTTTGACTGATATAAGAGGAAAAAGGATGTAAAATAGGTACAAAAAACCGCGGCCGCAAAGGCGCCGGCGACGTTCATATTCATGCGGCGCAAGGAGAGATGTGATCCCGTTCAAGGACGACAACCCCACACGGACGTTCCCCTATGTGACGATCATCATCATCTGCCTGAATGTGGCCGTTTTCATCATGGAGGTCATGTCGCCGGAAAGCAGCCGGCAGATCGTCTATTCCTACGGCGCAGTCCCGTACGCAATCACTCATTTCCGGTCGACCCAGCCGATTTCCCCGGTGCTCACGATCTTCACCTCAATGTTCATGCACGGCGGGATACTGCACATCGCGGGGAACATGCTCTATTTCTGGATCTTCGGAAACAACATCGAGGACGTGCTGGGACATGTCAGGTTCGTCGTCTTTTATCTGTTCTGCGGTGTGGTGGCGGCCTATTCCTACGCCCTGACCGCCCCGTCCTCCACCGTCCCGATGATCGGGGCGAGCGGCGCGATATCGGGGATACTCGGGGCGTATCTGCTTCTCTTCCCGAAGGCAAGGGTCCATACGCTCATCTTCTTCGGCATCTTCATACAGGTAGTGCAGGTGCCAGCCTTGATAGTTATCGGCTTTTGGGCTATTATACAACTCGTGAGCGGCCTGTTCACAGAGGGGATGCAGAACCAGGGCGGCATAGCCTGGTTCGCCCATGTGGGCGGTTTTATCACCGGGCTCCTGACGATTAAACTCTGGCTTCCGAGGAGGTTACATAAGTGGTAGTTACCTGTCCCAAGTGCAAGGTAAGGCTGAAGGTGGACGAGGCGAAGCTCTCGCCGCAGGGATCACGGTTTAAATGTCCCAGGTGCGGCACAATGCTCCTCGTTAAGAAGCCCGCCCCGCCGGTGAAAAAAAACCTGAACGGGCGCAAAATAATCGTGGCACATTCCAGGCCCCAAACACGCGACCTGACCGTCTCCCTGCTGAAAGACAGCGGGTACGACGTCCTCACCGCGGCGGACGGAATTGATTTCATGGTCAAGGCATTGAAGGAACTTCCTTTTCTTTCAGTAGTCGAAGTGGCACTTCCAAAGATCTACGGATTCGAGCTCTGCAAGAGATTGAAGGCACGGCCGGAAACAAAAGGAATGAAATTCATCCTCGTCCCCGCCATCTATGATAAGGCGAAATACCGGCGCGAGCCTGTATCTCTGTACGGGGCCGATGACTATCTCGAAGAACACGACATCCAGGAACATCTCACCGAAAAGGTGAACGCACTCCGGGGGGCGGACGTCGAACGCAAGACTGCGGAGTTCGAGGGGGCTTCTTCTCATGCCGCTGCAACGCCGCAGCGGGAGTCTCCAAGAGTCGAGCCCGCGGTAAAAGAGGTTGCTCCCGTCCCGGAATCAGGCGGATCCGACGTGGCGGTCGAGAGGGCAAGGCGGCTTGCCAGGACGATCATCAATGACATCTATCTTTATAATTCCGCAAAGGTGGACGCAGCGATAAGGGACAACAACTTTTATTCGGTCTTTGCCACTGAAGTCAGGGAGGGGCAGAAGTTGTACGACAACAGGATCCCCCAGGAAATCAGAAACTTAAAGGATTTCTACAGGGAAGCGATCGATAATTTCCTCTCAACAAAAGAAAAAGAGATCGCCTGAATTTTATTGAAAAACGACGATTTTTAAAGAAAGTCCAATCATCAGGAAGGATTTCCTATTTTTTTGGCCAAAAAAAAGACTTGCCTTAAGCCCTCATTTCTTAGTATATTAGCACTCACTTGCTTCGAGTGCTAACAATCCCAGATTAAATTTACATGAAAGGAGACGATCTATGAAGTTCAAGCCACTGAAGGACAGGGTCTTCGTAAAGTACACGGAAGAAGGTGAAAAAACGGCGGGCGGCCTTTATATTCCCGATTCGGCAAAAGAGAAGCCACAGAAGGGCGTCGTGGAGGCGGTCGGTTCCGAGGTCAAGGAGATCAAGGTCGGCAACACCATTCTCTTCGACAAGTATTCCGGATCGAAGGTCTCTATCGACAACAATGAATACCTGATTATCAAGGAAGAAGACATCCTCGGCATCGTTGAAGGATAAGCTAAGTCATTACCATAACAAAGGAGGAATAAAAAATGGCAAAACAGCTTCTCTTTGATGAAGCGGCAAGAAGCGCAATACTGAAAGGAATCGCCGTCCTCACCGATGCGGTGAAGGCGACCCTCGGCCCCAAGGGCAAAAACGTGATCATCGACAAGAAATACGGCGCACCGACGATCACGAAGGACGGGGTGACCGTTGCAAAGGAAGTAGAGTTGAAAGAACCCTTCGAGAACATGGGCGCGCAGCTCGTGAGGGAAGTGGCGAGCAAGACCTCTGACGTAGCCGGCGACGGCACAACGACAGCGACCGTCCTCGCCCATGCGATTTACAGCGGCGGCATCAAACATGTCGTGGCGGGCTCCAATCCTATGGACATAAAGAGGGGCATCGAGAAGGCGGTCGAAACGATCGTCGGCGAACTGAAGAAGATCAGCAGGCCGGTCCAGGACAAGAAAGAGATCGCGCAGGTAGGCACGATATCGGCCAATAACGATGCCACGATAGGCGAGCTTATCGCCGATGCAATGGACAAGGTCGGAAAAGACGGCGTCATCACCGTCGAAGAGGCGAAGAGCATGGCGACTTCCCTCGATGTCGTCGAAGGCATGCAGTTCGACAGGGGATACACCTCTCCCTATTTCGTGACCGATCCCGAGAGAATGGAATGCACCCTCGAAGACGTCTTCATCCTGATCAACGAGAAGAAGATCTCAGCGATGAAGGATCTGCTCCCGATTTTGGAGCAGACGGCAAAGATGGGCAGGCCGCTGATGATCATCGCTGAAGAGGTGGAAGGCGAGGCACTTGCGACCCTCGTAGTAAACAAGCTCAGGGGGACCATCCAGGTGTGTGCAGTGAAGGCACCCGGCTTTGGCGACAGGAGAAAGGCGATGCTCGAAGATATCGCCATCCTCACCGGCGGCACCGTGATATCCGAAGACCTCGGCATCAAGCTCGAAAACGTGAAGCTCAACGACCTCGGAAAGGCAAAGAAGATTACCGTCGACAAGGAGAATACGACGATCGTCGAGGGCGCCGGCGATCCCGCGAATATACAGGGCAGGGTGAAACAGATCAAGGCCCAGATCGAGGAGACCACCTCGGATTACGACAGGGAGAAACTGCAGGAGCGGCTCGCCAAGATCGTCGGCGGCGTTGCAGTGATCAATGTCGGGGCTGCGACCGAGACCGAGATGAAGGAGAAGAAGGCAAGGGTCGAAGACGCCCTCCACGCCACAAGGGCGGCCGTGGAAGAGGGGGTTGTGCCCGGCGGCGGCGTCGCGCTCCTGAGGTGTGTACAGGCGCTGGACGGCCTGAAGACGGAGAACCACGACCAGAAAGTGGGCGTGGGCATCATAAAAAGGGCTGTTGAAGAGCCGATCCGCCAGATCGTGAACAACACCGGCCTCGACGGCTCTGTGGTGCTGGAGAAAGTCAAAAACACAAAGGAAGCAAATTACGGCTTCGACGCCCAGAGCGAAGAATACGTAGATATGCTGAAGGCCGGTATCATCGATCCCACAAAGGTGACGAGGTACGCCCTTCAGAACGCGGCATCCGTAGCATCTCTCATGCTTACGACGTCGGTGATGATCACCGACCTGCCGGAGGAAAAGCCGGAAACACCTCCGATGCCCGGCGGTGGAATGGGCGGGATGTACTGAGAATGTGAAGCTTGACGGGCAGGGAGTGAGGACATCCTCCTCACTCCCGCTCCCTTTATTTCACCGCGCTACCCGCACTATCTCCCCGCTCCGCTGCGCCGTTTCCTTTACATTTTCGGAGTCCTTTTGTCATCCTAACCGTATGAAAAAAAATGTCGTCATCATCTTCAGCTGCATTCTTGCAATGGCATTCGCATACTGCTCGTTTGAAATGCTCGTGCCCGCGCAGAAGGCGACCAAGAATGCGGAGATCCTGATCCCGAAAGGCGCCACGTTCAGGCAGGCGGCCGATATCCTGACAGGGGAAAAACTCATCAGGGACAGGAATGTCTTCCTCCTGTTAGGGCGGCTGACAGGCGCGGACAGAAAGATCAAGGCCGGTTATTATCGGATATGGGCTGAAATGACCCCCCTGGACATCTTCAATGTCCTCCGCAAAGGACAGATAGTGGAATACGAGATACGCATCATCGAGGGAGAATCCCTCCCCGATATCGCCGCTTCCTTTGCAGGGACGGGGATCGCTACGGACGAGGCTTTCATGAAACTGGCAAGAGACCCGAACTTCCTTTCAGCTTACAGCATAGACGCTCCGAGCATCGAGGGCTACATCTTCCCCGATACCTATCTCATTCCCAAGGGGATGCCGATAGAAGACGCAGTCGGCACGATGATCAACAGGATGCGCGAGAAATTCTCGGACAAGATGATCAAGCGGATGGACGAGCTGGGGATGAACGAGCGGGAGGTCCTCACGCTCGCCTCCATCGTAGAAAAAGAGGCGGTGATAGATTCCGAGAGGCCGCTTATTTCGGCGGTCTATCACAACAGGCTGAGGCAGGGCATGCTCCTTCAGGCCGATCCGACCTGCATTTACGGCGTAAAGAACTCGAGGGAAAAGATAACGAAGGAGGACCTGCTCAGAAAGACGCCGTACAATACCTATATCATCAAGGGGCTGCCGCCGGGGCCGATAGCATCGCCCGGGCTGAAATCTATCATGGCGGCACTCTATCCGGCCGATGTCCCTTACCTCTATTTCGTGTCGCGAGATGACAGGTCCCACCAGTTCTCGACGAATATCGAAGACCATGAAAAAGCGGTGAAGCTTTACCGGCAATGGCAGCAGGCCGGGAAAAAAGATAAAGAAGGTGCATCGTGAAGGCTCGCAGGAAGACAAGGATGATTCATGTAGGAGGCGTCTCCATAGGCGGCGGAAGTCCGGTCAGCGTTCAGTCCATGACAAAAACCGACACAAGGGATGCCAGGTCTACGGTCCGGCAGATCAGGGCACTCGCAGCGGCCGGCTGCGAGATCATACGGATCGCCGTGCCCGATATGGAAGCCGCGCAGGCGCTCGGCAGGATAAAGAAATCGTCGCCCATCCCGGTGATAGCGGACATCCATTTCGACTGGAGGCTGGCGATCGAGGCCCTTGCGCAGGGCGTCGACGGCCTTAGGATCAACCCGGGAAACATAGGGGCGAGATGGAAGGTCGCCGAGGTCGTGTCCGCGGCAAGAGGGGGAAACGTGCCGATCAGAATCGGCGTGAACGCGGGATCGCTTTCGAAAAAGCTCCTCGAAAAATACCGCCACCCTGTGCCGGAGGCGCTTGTGGAGAGCGCGGCCGGGCATATAGGGATCCTCGAATCCCTCGGGTTCAGGGACATCAAGGTCTCTCTCAAGGCATCGAACGTTCCGACCACCGTCGAGGCATACAGGCTTTTTTCGCGCAGGTTCCGGTACCCGCTTCATATCGGGATATCGGAGGCAGGCCCCTCGTTTACCGGCATCATAAAAAGCTCGGTGGGACTCGGCATCCTTCTCTCCGATGGGATCGGCGACACGATGAGGGTCTCGCTTTCGGCGGATCCTGCCGAAGAGGTGCGCGTCGCTTACGAAATCCTGAAATCGCTCGGATTAAGGGAAAGAGGCGCCACGATAATCTCATGCCCGACCTGCGGCAGATGCCAGATCGATATCAGGGGACTTGCGGCAAAGGTCGAAGACCGTCTCAAGGGCATAGACAAGAAAGTGACCGTGGCGGTGATGGGCTGCGTCGTGAACGGCCCGGGCGAAGCCAGGGAGGCCGATATCGGGATAGCGGGCGGGAAAGGCACCGGCCTTCTCTTCAAGAAGGGAAAGATCGTGAAGACACTCCCGGAAAAAGAACTTCTCAGGGCGCTGATGGAAGAGATAGAAGAAAAGGAGTAGCGCGCCGGTCGGCGGAAACCGCCCCACCAGACATGCCGGCTTCCTGTATCGCACGGAATTTGATATCATCTACTCGGTTGGCGTGATAGAAAGTAACAGGGGTCCGGACCAGGGGGATATTTCTGTCGCAACATGAATAAAGCAGATATGAGTCATGAGAAAGAACAGATTAGAATCTTTCAGTGACGGCGTTCTCGCCATCATTATCACTATCATGTATTGGAAATTGTGCTAAGCAGTTCAACAGGGCGTCAGTCATTTAGACCTCACAAGCAAAGGGGCTGTCGTTTTTCCGATAGCTCCGCGTCCGGGTGAAGTTGATTTTCTCTTCCTGGCAATAACGGTACAGATGATGATTGATAAATTCGCCCCCGTTATCCGAGTCTATTCCCAACAGGGGAAAGGGCATATGCGTCCGGCCATCGAGTCTGATCTCCCGATGTTTCTCAAGCCGGGGCACGATCTCCCTCAGGATCGGGGCCAGTCTCTTGCCGCAGATACAGATACAGTCCATTATGAGCCATATCTTTATCAACGCTCTCTTTACATCCTCCCCTAAATCTTCTGTCTCTTCCTCGTCGTCTTCTTGGCCGCGTCTCCCACAAGGACCTTGTCTTTGGAAACTCGGACTTTCCTGCCGTGGCTTCTCAAGACATATGCCGCGTAGCAACGGTTATATCCCGTGTTCTTAACAAATTCATCCAAAATCCGCTTCTTCTCCTTCTTCCGTGCCTTCTGATATCTCTTCGCCACTTCTCGCGTCAGAGACTGCCTTTCTTTCATCGGTAGCCCCACTTCCTCTGCCTCCTTGACCTGGTTCAAGGAGCCTATTTTGACTGTTTATTTCCTGTAGATTCCTTACGTGAGGCAACGATTCAACTTCAGATAGATTTTTAGTGAAGCAATGCGCGGTATTTTCTTTTTTTAACCGGATTAATGTAAAGTATCTCTTGCCTGAATTAAAGTGCGAATGTTCGGAAAGACTGAAAGAGTAAGGACCTTCCCTCTGATTCAACCGCTGTGGGCTGTGTAAACCGGTAACAACTTCTTCAGCAGGAACAAGGGAGCAGATATGTCGGGGAAAAAATTGTTTTTGCAGGATAACCGGGATTGCTCGTTTTCTGAGAGCCGGGAGAGTTTATTGAAATGATCCAGGTAAACAGTTTGGATAAATGTTACGGCCGCCAGGTCATTTTTGAGAAGGCGGGTTTTACTCTTAATGCGGGTGAGCGTGTCGGACTTGTAGGCAGAAACGGGCACGGCAAAACCACTCTTTTAAAAATGATACTGGGGCAGGAGCACCCTGACTCGGGATGTATCAGTATTCCAAACGGATATAAGACAGGTCATCTTTCACAGCATATCAGCTTCACGGAGAATACTGTGTTGAAGGAAGCGTGCCTGAGTCTCCCTGACAACGAAGACGGTATCGATGAGACCTATAAAGCGGAGATCATTCTTGCGGGTCTCGGGTTTGCCGTGGAAGATTTAACCCTCAATCCAATGGATCTTTCAGGGGGATACCAGGTGCGTCTTAATCTTGCAAAGGCGCTTGTCTCCGACCCTAACCTTCTCCTGCTTGACGAGCCTACCAATTATCTCGATATTCTCTCTCTTCGCTGGCTTACACAGTTTTTGCGCAACTGGAAGAAGGAACTAATCATTATCACCCATGACCGTGCGTTCATGGATGGGGTGACTACTCATACCATGGCAATACACCGCTGCAAGATGCGGAAAGAAGCCGGCCCGACCGAAAAGGTGTACCAACAGCTGCTGATGGAGGAAGAGATACACGAAAAGACCAGGGTCAACGATGACAAGAAGCGCAAGGAAACAGAGGACTTCATAAACAGGTTCAGGGCAAAGGCAACTAAGGCCAGGGCGGTTCAGTCCCGGATAAAGGCCCTACAGAAAAAGGAGCGCCTTGAAAAACTGGCAGAGATAAAGGACCTCGATTTCTCGTTCAGATCGGCCTCTTTTACCGGGAAGGTACTCATGGAAGTGAAGGACCTCTCTTTTTCTTTTGCCGATAACGGCGCACCCCTGATTGATGGTTTGACCTTTTCGGTCGGGAAGAGGGATCGTATCGCCATTATCGGCAAAAACGGCAAGGGAAAGACAACGCTGCTGAACCTGCTTGCAAAGGAACTGACCCCCAAAGCCGGCTCTGTCAGTCACCATGATCAGTTGCAGACCGCCTATTTCGGCCAGACGAATATCAACCGCCTTCACCTGCAGAAGACCGTTGAAGAAGAGATTATGGACGTGCATCCCGACGTCGGGCGGGGTGCTGCCAGAAAGATTTGCGGCATTATGATGTTTCCCGGGGACCATGCGTTAAAAAAGATCAGTGTCCTTTCCGGAGGGGAAAAGAGTCGTGGGCGGGTATGCCACCTGCATGTCAGCCCCTCCAACATGCTCATGCTTGATGAGCCGACAAACCATCTCGATATGGAATCCAATGATTCCCTGGTAGAGGCGATAGATGAGTTCAACGGCGCGGCAATTATAGTAACTCACAGTGAAATGATGCTCCATGCCCTGGCCACGCGTCTGATCGTCTTTGATGACGGGAAGGTGACGTTATTTGAAGGAACATACCAGGACTTCCTTGACCGCGTCGGCTGGAAAAATGAAAATGAATCAGGCGTGCCACGCGTGAAAAAAAACGGGAGGAACAATTCTGTCAAGAGAAAACAACTCCGGCGTGAACGGGCAGAGCTGCTGGATAAGAAATCAAAAACAATGAGCGCCCTTCAAAAAAGCATTGATGACGCGGAAAAAGAAATTGTAAGGCTGGAAGAAAAGATCGAACATGACAACCGGGAGATCAGAGAGGCCTCCCTCAAGGGTGAAGGGGGAACCATCAAAATACTCACAAGAAAGCTCCTTGATTCAAAATCCCGGCTCGACGCGCTTTTTGCAAAGCTTGACCTTCTGCGCATCGAGATAGAAGGGAGGACAAGGGAATTCGAAGAAAAACTTGAAAATTTATTGACCGTTTCAAGATGACCGGTGTCTGTAAATGTCTCAGATCCGTGCAGTGCGCAGACCCTTTTCCCCGTCCCCCTTATTTCTGTGAGGCGGGTTGAGATATGACTGATCAGAGATCCAATGATCCTCTTCACGGGATCACGCTGGAGATGATACTAACTGAACTGGTGGCACATTACGGCTGGGATGAGATGGGTAGACTCGTACGCATAAGGTGTTTTAATAATGATCCGAGTATCAAATCCAGCCTGCAATTTCTGAGAAGAACCCCATGGGCCAGGAAAAAAGTTGAAGCTTTGTATCTGCGATACCGGAGGAAAACCGCGAAGCAGCCCGGCGCCGATGCCGGCAGCCTTTAGCCGCCTTCGCGCTTCCCGGGACTGTTTTCCTTCCGGTATTTTGTCCGGGAAGCTGTTGGCGTTTGCTCCTGTGAGTAGAGTCGTTACACCTCAACGGGTTTAATTACTATATTCTATCCCAGCTCATGAAGATTAGCTATTTCCCCTGTGTGAATTGTTCAAATTGATGGTCCTGTCCGAAAAGCAGACGTTCTTCTAATATGATGCAGTCTGCGAGATTCAGGACCCAAAAATAATCCGGTTCTAATTTCCTGGATTTAACAAAGAAACCGACTTCCTCGTCGCTCTGGCAGGCAACAAAAGCATAATTTTCACTATGGTCAATAACAAGAAAACGTTCTGTTTTATCTTTGAATGATCCCATAAAACCTCCTTTTTGAGAGGAATTTTAAAGATATTCATTTTCGGCTTAAAACAGAATTCTCATTTTATTATATCATACTATGACAAGCACTTTACGTCTACTTAAAAAGTGTTTTGCTGCTTCACTACCCACGCTACAAAAATGAGAGAATGCCGGAAAAAGCATGCCTTATCTATTTTCTTTTCCCGCATAATAAAATAATCATGTTGCTTTTCTCGCTTATTAATGCTATTAAGAAGGTGTCGCTTTTTAAGCGGTGACCACGGGACATTTTGTCCTCGTTTTTGTTTATTTCATATCGCAAGGAGAACAATAGCACTATGAAGGGAACGGTAAAGTGGTTCAATGACTCAAAGGGATTCGGATTTATTACAGCCGAAGATGGAAGCGATGTTTTTGTCCATCATACCTCTATCGTGGGAAATGGCTTCAAGTCGCTTGCTGAGGGTGAGCAGGTGACTTTCGATGTCGAAAAGGGCCCAAAAGGACCAAAGGCTGTCAACGTAGTAAAAGAGTAGAAGAATCGAAGAAAGCAGAAAATACGGCGGGTTTACGGCCCGCCTTTTAACAATCAGCGTCAATCATTCAATGAAGGAATCTGACGGCCGACGAGGCGACCCTCACCCCAAATGAATGTCTCATTGCGTCATCCACCTGAATGACTGGCACTACTGATAGCTCTCCGTAGGACATTGATTTCCGCTAAGAACTATCACACTTCAAGAATGCCGACGCATGAAGCAGATATGCACGCGGGTATTGACGCGGCCCCCTGTTATTGAGCATAATTCCCGCATTCTGCTCACATACGGAGGAAGCCATGGAGAAAAAGATTGTTCTCGTCGATGACAGCCAGACGTTTCTCATGTACGTCGGGCTCCTGCTGAAGAGGCTCAACTACAAGATCATACCCGCCTGCGACGGGCTGGAATGCCTGAAACTCCTGAAGCTGACCGAGCCCGATGCCGTACTCCTTGACGTCCATATGCCGACGCTCGACGGACTGAAGATCCTCCGGCATATAAAGGAAGACCGGCAGACCGCCTCCATTCACGTCATCATGGTCAGCAATGATGCCGACCCCGGGACCGTCAGGAAGTGCAGGGAACTGGGAGCATACGATTACCTCACAAAACCGATCAAGATCGGGCGGCTCCATAACGTGCTGGAGGAGTGTTTCTTTGCCCACAGAGGCACAAACCGCGGCAACCTGAGGGAGAAGTTTATCAGGAAGCTGAAGGTTTATTGCGGGGGGAAGGAATACGAATATTACGCCGAAACCTTATCCGAAGGCGGCATATACCTGCGGACGCGGGAGCCCCTTCCCATCGGCACCGGCCTTGAGATAACCCTGCGTCTTGATGAAACGCTCTCCCTGCAGGCGAGCGGCACGGTCATATATACCAGGAAAATCGATGAAGACTTTATGAACATTCCGCCCGGCATGGCGATACAGTTCAAGGGGCTTTCAGCAAAGGATGTGCAGCTTCTGAAATGCTATGTGACGGACCTGCTTGCCAAAGACATCCTGGAAAGCCAGGAAGAACGCGTAATCGAGAAGTAGTACCCTGCCTGCGCCGGGCTGTCAGTGCACGCATGCACCCGGCAATCCCATGATAAATTCCATCTTTTTTTGCAATCCTGCGAAGGGATTTGCGGCGATGCCATGGTAGTCCGGGCAACAATCCTTAAGAATCGGCATGTTAGGACTGGCATGGCTGATGCACCTTGTATTTGCAAGAAAGAGGGAAGG
>JBJKSM010000190.1:0-3565 GCA_046704045.1 Thermodesulfovibrionales bacterium
GAGATTCACCTTGTAGACGTCTCCGTTGAGCGTGCCTGCAACCATGATCTTCTGGCCGCCCTGCTCGACGATTGACTGGCCGTGGGTTCCGCCGGCCTTCTTGACCTGCTCAAAACTCATGCCGGCGATCTTTCCCTCCATCTCGGAACCGGCCTCGGTCAGCACGATCCTGTCCTTCTCGATGTCCGTAGGGGACTTCATCGTCCTCATATCGATGATGGCGATATGGCCGCCGTGTCCCGCTATGTAAGCGATGCCGTTGAATGTCGGCGCCTTGGCTGCGGGAGTTACCTTCGAGACAACGACCTTTTCCTTGGCTGCGGACGCAGGTGTGGCAACGCTCATCACCATGAAGCCAACGGCTGCCAGCAACACTACAAGTAAAACAGTAAATCTGTTTCTCATACTTATCCCCCTTATCAATCTTTTTTTTTCTGTCCTTCGCCTATAACCCGATGCTCTTTCTTATTCTGTAATCACCTCCTCAATATGGTTATTTGGAGAACTAATCTAAGTATAAGCATAGGTCTCGAAGATATTCAACTTGAAATTGTAGGTTTAGATTGGTGAAAACCAGCCATTCCCCATAGCGTCTGACGGCCTTCGGGAGCGGACCGAGAAGGAAGCGCAGAATCCGAAAAACCGTCATGCCCTCCTCGTTTCGTCGCGGAGTTCTGCGATCGTGCGGTCAAAAAGGGGATGGACCTTTTGCGCCGCGATTTCGCACAGGGGTTCGAGCACAAAGTCCCGTGCATGCATGAGCGGGTGAGGGATTTCGAGGTCGGGCTCACTGATAATCATATCATCATAGAGCAGGATGTCGAGGTCGATTGTGCGGGGGCCCCATTTGATCGTTCTGGCCCTGCCCATCCGATCCTCTATCTCTTTGAGCAGGGCCAGGAATTGCCGGGGAGCCATTTCTGTTTCGGCTTCGACAGCCATATTCATAAAACGCGGCTGGTCCTTTACTCCCCACGGCTCGGTTTCGTAAAGCGAAGACCTCTTCAGCACCTTTACTCCTTCCGCTTCGAGAAATTCCACGGCCTTGAGGCAGTTATTGCGCCTGTCGCCGAGGTTGGAGCCGATCCCTATATAAACGATGGACATAAAAAAAGTGAGGAGTCAGGCGTGAGGAGAATGAGGAGGATTGCCTTCGGACGCATCACACTTCACTTTTCACGCCTCACTTCTTACAGCGCCTTCCTGATCCGGTCGACCGCTTCCCTCGTCCTCTCCGCGGGAACCGTCAGGGCGAACCTCACATAGCCTTCCCCGGGGGCGCCGAACCCGTTTCCGGGGGTCGCGAGCACTCCGGCTTTTTCGAGCATGTGGACGACAAAGCCGGCCGAGTCGAACCCTGCGGGCACCTTTGCCCAGAGATAGAAGCTCGCCTTCGGTTTCGAGAGTTCCATGCCTATGCTCTTCAGCCCCTCATGGAGTACGTCCCTCCGCTCCTGATAGGTCCGCCGGATGCCGGACAAAATACTGTCATCGGTGCCGAGCGCCGTAATCCCGGCTTCCTGTATCGCCTGGAAAACACCGGAGTCGATGTTTGTCTTGATTTTGCCGAGACCTGCGATCACGTCGGTGTTGCCCACAGCGAAACCGATCCTCCATCCGGTCATGTTGTATGTTTTCGAGAGCGAGTGGAACTCGATTCCTGTTTCCTTTGCGCCGTCGATTTCCAGAAAGCTGAAGGGCTTTTCATCATCGAAATAGATCTCGCTGTATGCCGCATCGTGGCAGATGATGATATTGTGCTTCGCCGCCAGGGCGATCGTCTCCTCGAAAAAGGCCCGCGGAGCAACGGCAGAGGTGGGGTTGTTCGGATAATTGATGAACATGAGCCTGGCATTTTGCAGAATTTTGTCGGGTATGGATTTGAAGTCCGGGAGAAAACCATTCTCTTCCCTCAGCGGCATGAGACAGACTTCGCCGCCCGCAAAGAGTGTGCTTACCGGATACACAGGATATCCCGGCGAAGGAACCAGCACGTGGTCGCCCGGGTTGACGAAGGCGAGGGGGATATGACCGATTCCTTCCTTCGAGCCGATAAGCGAGAGCACCTCACCGTGCGGGTCGAGCGCCACGTTGAACCTTTTCTTGTACCACTCCGACACCGCCTCCCTGAACGACAACATGCCCTCGTATGAGGGATAACGATGGTGTTCGGGCTTTTGAACTGCGGTTTTCATCGATGCCACGATATGGTCCGGCGTCGGGAGGTCGGGGTCTCCGATACTCATATCGATCACGTCGACTCCCTTTGCCTTCGCTTCCTGCTTCATCCTGTCTATGGTCGCAAAAAGGTAGGGGGGCAGATGCCTGACGCGTGATGCCATTTCAACGACAACCTTTGTTTTCAACGTTACCTCCCTCGGCATTTTATATTTCGACTATTATATATTATCAATTCCAAACAGTGTTGCGAAGGGAATCCTATCCGTAAAACAGCCTTCAGTCTTTTTGCCGCAGCCGCGTTCGTCCATTTTGAAAATTCGGAGATTTTCTGTTAATATTGCCTGTGTTTCTGCAGCAGATCATCAACGGTCTCACGCTTGGAAGCGTCTATGCTCTCATAGCCCTCGGGTATACAATGGTTTACGGAATACTGGAATTCATCAATTTTGCCCATGGAGAGGTCTATATGCTGGGGGCCTATCTCGGCATTATCCTCCTCGGTTTTTTTACCGCGATCGGGCTCGCCGCCTTCAGCCTTCCCCTGGCGGTCTGTCTCTCGCTGCTTCTGACGGTGGTGTTCTGCTCTTCCTACGGGTTCACGATCGAAAAACTTGCCTATAAACCCCTGCGAAATGCGCCAAGGCTGAGTCCCCTGATAAGCGCCATAGGGGTCTCGATATTTCTCCAGAATTACGTGATGCTCACCCAGGGCGCTACCGACAAGGTCTTTCCCGCGATTGCGGGTGACGCGGGTTTTGTCTTTTTTTCGTCGCGGATCACCTATCTTCAGGCCTCGATCATAATCGTTTCGGCGGTCATCATGGTCCTTCTTCACTTCTTTGTCATGAAAACGAAGACCGGAAAGGCGATGCGCGCCGTGGCCCAGGACAAGACGATGGCGTCGCTTGTGGGCATCAATGTCAACTCCGTGATATCGGTGACCTTCATCATCGGCTCGGGTCTCGCCGCCGTTGCAGGGATCATGGTGGCGATGTACTACGGCCTCGTGAATTATTTCATCGGCTATACGGCCGGAATCAAGGCATTCACCGCTGCGGTCCTCGGGGGCATCGGCAATATTCCGGGTGCGATGCTGGGCGGCATCGTGCTCGGGCTTGTCGAAAGCCTCGGCGCGAGCTACATATCGAGCGAGTACAAGGACGCCTATGCCTTTGTCATCCTGATCGTCATCCTGCTCCTGCGGCCCGAGGGCCTTCTCGGAAAGTCCTCGGAAGAAAAAATATGATCAGGACGGCCAAAGGCAGGCAGGGTTTTTTCGCGGCGCTGGTTGTCGCATTATGGTTTTCTTTTCTCTTCCTGCCGTTCAGGGGACCGAAGGGGGCCGCGGTCCTCTTCTTTGTCGTTGCAACCGGAATTCCCTTAC
>JBJKSM010000191.1:0-8080 GCA_046704045.1 Thermodesulfovibrionales bacterium
CGAGCGGCCGGGCGGACCTGGTGAAATACAGGCGCGACCTGATGAGGACCGAAGCCGACATCGCCGCCCTGAACGCCGAGATGACTGCAACAAGGGGCCGGCTTGCGACAGAGAGGGAGTGGCTGAAGAGAAAATTGCGGATGATGAACCGCATCGGATATTCGGGCGACGTCCTGACCCTCCTCCTCAGCGCTGAGAACGTGCCGCAGATGATGAGGACATGGAAGTACCTGGAGAGTGTCGCGGCCTATGAGCACACCGTCATGACCAATTACGGCAGTGATCTGAAGCGGCTCGACGGGGAATCCCGTAAACTCCGAACCCTGCAGGCTCTCCTCAGCCGGAAGACCGAGAAGGTGAAGTCAAAGGAAGAGACGCTGACTGAAAACAGGAAGGCGAAGGAAATCATACTCTCATCGGTCAGGAGCGAGAAGACGGCGCACCAGAGGATGCTCAGGGAACTGAAGGAGGCGTCGAGGAGGCTGCTTGAAATCATCCGCGAGTCGTCCAGGACGGACACCTATACCGGAACGGGGTTTTCGAGGCTGAGGGGCCGGCTCCCGTGGCCGGTTGCCGGAACAATCGCGATCCCCTACGGCCCGCAAAGGGATCCCCAGTTCAATACCCCGGTCTTCAGAAACGGCATACAGATCAGGACCTCCCCCGATACCGACGCCCGCGCTATTTTTCCCGGCAAGGTGATATTCGCCCAATGGTTCAAGGGCTTCGGACAGCTCGTGATCGTCAACCACGGCGGCGGATATCACAGTCTTTACGGGAACCTTTCAGAGATTTTTTCCCGCGTTGGAGATATAATAAAACAGCATCAGGTGATAGGAAAGGTAGGCACGTCCGGCATGTTGAATGCCCCCGGCCTCTACTTCGAAATACGGTACAGGGGAAAACCCCTCGATCCGACACAGTGGTTAAAGCATAAGTGACAACAGTCCGGGAGGTCCCTATTGAATAAGGTCAGGAAAACGGCGCTGGTCTGGATTCTGGTGGCCGCCATCGCCGCACTCGGTATTTCCGCAGGGAAGATGTCCGCAAACAGCACAAGCGCATCCGGCGACGGGTATGAGGAACTGAAGACCTTCACGGAAGTGCTGTCGATGGTCAGGAAATATTACGTCGAGGACGTGAAGACAAAGGACCTCGTGTACGCGGCGATCAAGGGAATGCTAAATTCCCTGGACCCGCATTCGAGTTTCATGCCCCCCGAAGAATACAAGGAGATGCAGGTCGAGACCAAAGGGGAGTTCGGCGGACTCGGGATACAGGTCGGAGTGAAGGACGGCGTGCTCACCGTCATAGCGCCCATCGAAGGCACCCCCGCCTTCCTCGCGGGCATAAAGGCGGGCGACAGGATCGTGAAGGTCAACAACGAGCCTACAAAGGATATGACCCTCCAGGATGCCGTCACGAAGATGCGCGGCGCGCCGAAGACGTCCATCACACTGGGCATCCTCCGCGAGGGATGGAAGGAGCCCAGGGACTTCACGATCACCCGGGAGATCATCAAGATCAAGAGCGTAAAGTCAAAGGTCATCCAGGGCGACATCGGGTATGTCAAGATCGCCCAGTTCCAGGAGCAGACCGCGGAGGACCTCGAAACGGCGATGAAAAAGCTCGATGAAAAGAAGGTGAACTCCCTCATCCTCGACCTCAGGAACAATCCCGGCGGCCTGCTCAACAGCGCCATCGATGTGTCGGGCGATTTTCTGCCGAAGGGAAAACTCGTCGTCTATACAAAAACGCGGTCCGGGGAAAAGACCGAGTTTCGCACGGAAGGCGACAATCCCTTCACGCTGCCGATGATCGTTCTCGTTAACGAGGGGAGCGCAAGCGCATCGGAAATAGTGGCCGGCGCGCTGAAGGACTGGCACAGGGCGGTGATTCTCGGGACCCAGACCTTCGGCAAGGGGTCGGTCCAGACGGTCATCCCCCTGAGCGACGGCTCTGGTCTGAGGCTCACGACGGCAAAGTACTACACGCCCAACGGCAGGTCTATACAGAATACCGGGATAACCCCCGACATCGAGGTCAAGCTCGAGGCGAAAAGCGGTACAAAGGAGCATCCGGTGCTCCGGGAAAGGGACCTCGAACATCACCTCAAGAACGAGCAGGGAGAGATAAAGGAGCCGGAGGTGGAGATGGAGCCTGTGGAGGTCAATGAAAAGGAGGACGCGCAGCTTCAGCGGGCGATCGACATACTCAAGACCTGGAACGTCTTCGAAAAACTGCCGAAGGCATCCTGAAGACGTGAAAAGTGAAGGGTGAAAAGTGAAGAGCAGAAGACGAATGCACAGGACCGCCAGCGGATGAGATGCTTCCGCCGGTGTGATGAATACTCTCAAGTGCCGCTTTCGCGGGGGCGGCCTTTCTTGTTTTTTTCTTTTCATGTCTCGCGATTCACGATTCACGATTCACTTTTCACTTTCGTGTCTTTTCACTTTTCACGATTCACTTTTCACCATTCACGGTCTTTTCAATGTCCCGCGTAATCTTCGACATAGAGACGGTGGGGAGGGATTTCGAGTCCCTCGACGAACCGGTTCGCGATTATCTCCTCCGGTGGGCGGAGTCGGAGGATGAAAAAAAAGAGGTGATGGAGAGCCTCTCCTTCTACCCGCTCACGGGCGAGATCGTCACCATCGGGATGCTCAACCCCGACACCGACAAAGGCGCGGTCTATTTCCAGAGCGGCGGCGACCCCCTCCTCCCCTTTGAAGAAGACGGCATCAGGTATGAGGCGGGGACGGAGGAAGAGATCGTCAGAAAGTTCTGGGAGACGATAAAGAGCTATGACCAGTTCGTCACCTTCAACGGCAGGAGCTTCGACTGCCCCTTCATCATGATACGGTCGGCCGTGCACAGAATAAGACCTTCACGGGAACTGATGCCGAACCGTTACGGAGACGCACATATCGACCTCCTCGACCAGTTCACCTTCTACGGCGCCTCGCGCAGAAAATTCAGCCTCGATATGTGGTGCAGGCTCTTCGGAATCAAAAGCCCGAAGGAAGACGGCATCACCGGCTACCAGGTCAAGGAGTTCTTCCAGGCAGGACGGCATGTCGACATCGCACGTTACTGCGCCGGCGACCTCCGTGCGACAAGGGACCTGCTTGCGGTCTGGTCGGCCTACATCCGTTATTCCAACCGGAGATAGCCTCCGCAATCGCCCGTTTTCTTTCGTCCTTTGCTTGTCCTGAAAGGCCGATTTATGCAAAAATAGAACGTCAGACCCGCACGATGCAAGGAGTGTTCATGGAAAATCTGTTGGATAAGATAGCGCAGCTGGAAGAGTCTCACAACCGGATCGACCCGGAACTGGTGAAAAAGAAGAACATCAAGCTTGGCCTCAGGAACATCGACGGCACCGGCGTCGCCGTGGGCATTACCAGCAAGGGACAGGTCCTCGGCTACGAGAAGGATGAATCGGCAACGGTGAGGGCCGTTCCGGGGAA
Organism: Thermodesulfovibrionales bacterium; assembly: GCA_046704045.1. Lineage (GTDB taxonomy): Bacteria > Nitrospirota > Thermodesulfovibrionia > Thermodesulfovibrionales > UBA6898 > JAWOKY01. The sequence continues at coordinate 3,471 of JBJKSM010000191.1, forward strand.
GCTCTTCTACTGCGGCTATGACCTCGAACTCCTCGTCAGCCATGCGGAGGAGGAAAAGCGGTACGGGTTCGAAGAGGTGGCGTACCTCCTTCTGACCGGTGAGCTTCCCACGGTCCGCGACCTCGAGGCGTTAACCGCTGAACTTGCCGCCCGGCGGTCCCTGCCCGATACGGCCAAGGAGATCATCCGTTTCAACTCGGAAAACGACGACCAGATGTGCGCGCTCCATACCGCCGTTTCCTCGCTCCACAAGTTCGACCCGAACCCCCGTTCCACGGACATCCGGGACGTGACGCGGCAGTGCATCGACCTCATCGCAAAGGTCCCGGCGATCGTGGCCTATAACTACGCGGTCCTTCGCGCCGGCAGGGAGGGCAAGAGACCCTCTTTCGTCGAGCCGGAAGACGGCATGCCCACGGCAAAGAGCTTTCTCACGATGCTTCACGGCAGGCTGCCGGAGGAGGAAATAAGCCGCGCCTTCGACATCTGTCTTATGCTCCATGCCGAGCACGGAGGGGGGAACAACTCGACCTTCACGGTGAGGACCGTCTCGTCGAGCCTCACCGATACCTACATGGCGCTCTCGGCGGGAATAGCCTCCCTCGCCGGCCATCTCCACGGTGGCGCAAACGAGGCGGTCATGAACATGATGGAGCGGATGAAGCAGGACGTGAAGGACTGGAAGGACGATGACGAGGTGCGGGCCTACCTCGAAGGCCTTATCGACAGGAAATACGGCGATCTCTCCGGCAAGATCTACGGCTTTGGCCACGCCGTCTACACCATCTCCGACCCGAGGGCGATCATCCTCAGGAAAAAGGCGTTGCGGTTCGCAGAAGGAAAAGGGCGGCTTGAAGAGTTCTCTCTCTTCGAGAAGGTCGCCGGCCTCGCGGTGAAGGTAGTGCGCGAGAAGAAGGGAAAGACGGTCTGTCCGAACGTGGATTTCTATTCCGGCTTTGTCTACGACATGATGGGGATTCCTCAGGAACTCTTCACACCGATCTTCGCCATGTCGCGCATGACCGGCTGGTCGGCCCACCGCATCGAGGAGATCATACAGGGCAGGCTCATCCGTCCGGCGTATATCTCTTCCCTGAACGGCGACATGCCCCATTATGCGCCCCTCGCACAACGGGAAAGTAAATAGTCCCGAAGTGCAATAGGCGGCCTCCTGCTTTTCAGCCCGGCAAAATAGTGCGATGATGTAAGTGGAGGATGAAATCGACGTCCTCTGCGAATTTATCCGAAGGGAGGGCAGGGTATGATAAATGCCAAGGAAGGTTTGATCCAGGCGCTTATGGACGTCTATATGATGGAAAAGGGGATACACCAATTTTACGGCGAAGTGGCTGAAAAGACGCAGAATGAGGACGCAAGGAAGGCGTTCGCCGAGCTGGCCGAATGGGAGGAAGGTCACGCCCGGTACGCCCAGTATCTCTACCAGGGTCTCATGGAGGATTGGGACATCGTCTCGTTCGAGGAATTCTCGAAACGCTCCAGGCCCGAAATAGCCGAAGGAGGAATGCCTCTCAAGGACCTGGAGGGAAGGCTCGAGGAGTTCGCCTATCTTGACGACGCCGGCGCAATAGCCTTCGCGTTGAAGGTCGAGGCAAAGGAATTCGCCCTGTACAAAAAACTCGCCTCAGAGACTTCGGACACGAACATGAACATCCTCTTTGAAAACCTCGCCGAGTGGGAGCAGAGACACATCGAGTATCTGAAGAACCTGAAGCAGAAGATCTCAGGTCATGCCTGACGGCGGAACAGCAAAAAACATTTATCACAGAGCACACAGTGGTCACAGAGGGAGGAGCAGGAATCTTCGCGAAAAATATTTCGTCCTTTCTCTGGGTTCCTCTGTGGCCGGTCCTTCTTTTTATTTGCGCACCTTTTCCTTCAATTTTTTCACGAGCTCTTCGTATGATCCGTTGTTTATGATCTCGTTGAACTGGGACCGGTAGTTATTAATGAAACTCACGCCCTCGACTATTACGTCATAGGCGCGCCAGTTCCCCTTTTCATTGATGAACCGGTAATCAACGGGCACTTCAGTGCCTTTGGTCGTTATTATCTTCGTCCTGACCGCGGCATAGGGACCGTCTATATGCTCGCCGATATACAGGATTTTATCCCCGGCCTCCCTTTTGATCTCCTTTTCATAGCGCTTTAGCTTGTCGCTGTAAGTGTTCTCGATCAACTCTGAAAAAAGGGACACAAACTCCTTTTTTTGATCAGGGCCAAGCTTTCTCCACCGGATAGCGAGCGCCCGCTTCGACATCTCCTCGAAGTCGAAGCGCTCCTCGGCTATGCCTTTCAATTTTTCGATGCGATCCTTCTGGCTCAGCCGGTTGTCGTTAAAGATCTTCTTCGCCTCGGCCACTGTCTGTTGCACCAGTTGCATCGGTCCCGGTGCGTCTGCACCGGAAAGCGGCACAAAGAGGGGAATGAAAAACAGCAGGAAAAGACCGAGGATTGCGAAGGCACTGCGCCATTTATCAGATTTCCCGAACTTCATTATCTTTTCCCTCGCCTTCTGCCCTCGGAGCATCCTTCAGCCCCTGAGGTACCGGTTTATCCTTTCGATTTCGAATCTTTCAGAGCTCAGAAGGTTCTTCGTGAAGTTGAAGATCTTCCTCCGCGCATCGCTGCCCAGCTCCGGATAGAACACGGGGTTTGCGACGACAACAGCGCGGAAGGCGAAGAAGGGCGCGACAACGCCGTAGATCTCTTCATCTTCTGTTCTTCGTACGTACTCGTCGAAAAAGAGCCTCAGGCCTTCGAGACAGGCGCCCCTCACCTCTCCGTGATGCTTCACCGAGAAGAAGATGTAGTTGATCGCAAGGGCTGTCACGTCGTCTGCGGCTTCGCCCCATGGCCCCCTCGATCTGTCCAGGAGGATGAAGTCGGTTTCGTTTCTAAACCAGACGTTTCCGGGATGGAAGTCGCCGTGGATCTGACAGAGCCTATGGGTCTTCGGTTTCAGTCGTGCCCTCCAGTCAATGCATAGTTTTTCGATCTCCGCCATCTCGCCATATCCGAGGGTCCCGTCCGGGTAGGTGTCGAAGACACCCATCAGGCATTCCCCGTGCCCGATGGTGTCCCTGAGCTTCCGCCAGTAGAGCGCTCTGGATTCTTTTTTGACGGAATGAATTTGGGCCAGATAAGAGGCCATCGCCTTTATCTTCGCGATGTCGGAATTTCCGAGATGCTCCCCGCCTGCTAATTCGTCGAGGTCTTTGAAATAGTCCCTTCCCTCGCCACGTTCCATGAGGAGATAATACTCCCTCCCCCCGCCGACTGACTTCACTGTGCCGTCTTCCTGTTCCGAAAGGACGTCAACCGCCTTCACATGCCCCGGCAGATTTCCGTATGTTTCGAGATCGAGGAGGAAGACCGCTGCCCGGTCTGCGGGATAGTCGTGGCCGAGGCCTTTGGGAAAGAGCCCCTTCACCACAAAGGATTTCGGGCCTTCAGGCGTCTTCATCTCTATGAGGAACCCGGCCCCCTGAACGCCTGCCCCGAGTTTTGTGATTTCTACGCCGGTGATGTTTTCGAAGGTTTTAAAGAGATAGGACCTTATCGCCTCTTCGTTGATCATCCCATTCCATTATTGCAAAAAAGAAGGGGGGATGATAGGGGAGAAGAGGGTAGGCGCCTGCGAAAAGCCGCCCGGAAAGTGTACGCAATGGGAAATACACCCTTTCCCATCCTCATAACGCCCCCTAACCCCCTCTTACCTCAAGAGGGGGGAAACAGCACCCTGCAAGAGACGATGTATGCTCCTCCCTTGAAATAAGCCAGCAACCTAATCTTCCTCCCCTTGAGGTAAGGGGAGGCTGGAAGGGGTTATGTACGCCTCCATACTCTCCAGAACACCACTGATGTTCTGCAGTACGTCATTATTCCAAAATCGCAGCACTTCGATTTTGTGCGCCTTCAAATATGCAGAGCGGGCGGCATCATACTGCCGTCTTTCGTCCATCATATGCTGACCTCCGTCCAGTTCTACTGCGATGTTCATTTTCGGGCAATAAAAATCCAGCACGTATGGGCCGACGCTATGCTGCCTGAAAAATCGCAAACCATGAAACTGTCTATTGCGCACCCGCGCCCAGAAAGCCTTTTCCGCCTCCGTCTGATTTCGCCTCAGTTCCTTCCGGCGTTGCTTTAGAATCGGGACATTGCGTTCCGTCTTCATCGCTTAGGCGGTACCATTCTGCAAGAGTTCATAACGCCCCCTAACCCCCTCTTACTTCAAGAGGGGGAAGAAGTCCGAGGGTCATCACGTTTCTCTCCGCTTGATCGTAACACGCCGGCAACACTCTTCCCTTTCCTTGAGTTCCGGTAATACCGATATTCCCTTTCTCCGCGAACTAAGGCAATTACTGAACCCCCTTTCAACATGAGGCCCACCTAATCTTCCTCCCCTTGAGGTAAGGGGAGGCTGGGAGGGGTTATCCCACCGGCAGTATTGCGATTCGACGCATTGGTAGAATCTGGTGCGGTGGCGGTTAAACCGCTCCGTTCCCAAGTCCCCCTTTCAAACCGTGCGTGCGGGTTTCCCGCACACGGCTTACCATTGGTCTTCGCGGCGAGGCATTCGCCGGATA
>JBJKSM010000192.1:0-8646 GCA_046704045.1 Thermodesulfovibrionales bacterium
TCCTCAGCCTGCTTCGCACCCTCCACGCCGTCCCGGCGATATCCAGCCTGGCCGCATCCGACAGATGTGTCGCCTCTGCGATGCGGTACCCCCTCTTTCCAGCCGTCTCCACTGGAAAGACGGAAGAGAAAAAAAGGGTCCACGGAGGAAGGCCCGCGGGATTGGCATGATACTGGGGGGTGAATCCTATGGAAGGGTTGGGACGGCCCCCGGCGGTGATGATGCCCGCCTCCTTTACCTGCCATCGCGAGCGCGCAACATCGAGGTCAGGGTGGTAATAGAAGGCGGCGAGCGTAAGCATCGCGAAGTCCCACGATGCCGGTGGCCAGGGCTCTATCTTACGGTGCAGGGTCGATTCGATGTAGTTCCTGAGTTCGCCGGTCGCCAGGGTGCGCGCCTCGAATTCCGAGGCGGTTCGCGAAGGTGAAAGGGGCTCTTCATGAAAGGAAGCGCACCCCAGCAGCGCCGCGCATACAATAACAAGAACAACTGCCCTCATCCTTTTTAGCCGTCACCGCAGCTGCATATGCATTCATTCATAAGGGAACACGCTCAAGGAAGCATCCGGCCGGGTCCGTCGGCGCCGCTCACGAAGCCTGTACCGGGGGACCGCCCCGGTACAGGGAATGCCTATTTCCCCCGCGCATCGGGTATCCCTATCTCTTTTCCCACCTGCCTGACCAGCTTCTCGTCATGCTTGAGGATATTCATGCACGGCGGACCCTCGCAGGTCACGGCGTTTACCAGTTCGTCGAGCGTCCTGTACTTCGCCTTTATCTGCTGTTTGTCTATCACGACCTTGCCGTTGAGGACGGTCGTCCCGTCATGGCATGCGGCGCACATCCTGTCCCAGAGGCTGATATTCGAGGTCCTTGCGCCGAAGCCTGCCAGCAGCGGGAAAAGCAGGACGATTAACGCCGGAAGAATCTTTTTTCGCATAGGGCAGTCCTTTCAATCCTGCTATCGTGGTTTCACAGCAAGGCATTGCCTCTTCAATAATCAAAGGCTATAGCTTTTTGCAGGGGCTGTCAAGACGGGAGAGCGGCCGGAATCCGCCGCTTTATTCGTCATACCGGGCCGACGAGGTCTTTCAGCGTCTTTGTGGAAAGAGATGCGGAGGCCGCCTCGTCCATATCTCTGAGGACACCCTCGAACACGGGTCCGGTCAGCGCCGCATTCCCGGCAGAAACAGTCCCACCCGTTCCGGACCGCATCGCTGCGACAATCGCTTTCAGGGGTATGGTACCCGGGTCTCTTGCCGGGAGATAGGCATGGGGCTCGGCGGCTGCGGCGACGAGGATGCCGTGCCTCTCGAGCGCGGAGAGCACGTGATGAAGGGTGACTGTCGGGATACCGAGCCGGCCGGCAAGCAACGCAGTGTCCATGGGACTGCCGCCCGCGTAAAAATTCCGGGCGATGAGGGCCGCGACGATGAGGGCCGTCCGCTCTCCTTCGCCGCGCTGCGGAGCGAGACCTTCGGGCCGCATGAAATAAGCCGGATTCTGATGGTAGAAGGCAACCCTGGCCCCGGCGAGAAGCACAAGCCAGTTCCAGTAAAGCCAGATCACGAAGAGAAAGAGGGCGGCGATGCCGGAATAGACAGCGGAATATTTTGCCGATGAGGCGACGAAGGATGCATATGCCCAGCCCATCACTCCCCATGTTATCCCGGCAAAACAACCGCCCGCAAGCGCAGAGCGCAGTCTCACCCGCGTGTTCGGCAGGAAGAGATAGACCAGGGTAAAAGCGGCGCAGATGAGGAGGTAGGTGAATATGCGGCCTGCCGTGTATGCCATATGACCCGCGGCCGACTCCGGGAGAAGGAACCTCAGGATACGGGAGCTCTTCATGGATACGATGAGACTGATGGCGGTAAAACCCAGGACCGGCCCCACGAGAAGGACGCTCAGATAACTGGTGAACCTCTGTCTCAGGCTGCGGCTTCCGGGGGCGTGCCATATATGGTTCAGGGCGGATTCCATCTTGCTCACCGCGGAGACGGCAGTATAAATGAGCATCGAGAGTCCCACGGCCCCGAGCACCGCAACGTTCATGTGCTCGACAAAGTCGATCACCGCCAGGGAGATGTCGACCCCTTTTGCGCCCATGGGTTCGAGGAAGTAATAGAGCATGATCTCCAGCCTTGCGTTGACGCCGAACGCCTTGAGGACCGAAAAGCTCACCGCCACCAGAGGGACGAACGCAAGGAGGGTCGTATAGACAAGGCTGGCGGCCCTCAGGGATATCTGCTCGTCGAAAAAGCCTTCGGCAAGCACGTAGAGGAGCCGGAGGAAGGCACGCCGGTAACGGCCGCGTCCAGGGCCGGTGTCGCCGATTTTTTTTCTCACTGCTGCGTCTATTTTCCTGGGAAGAAAAGGCATCTGCCACCTAAGAGAATGATACCATGCTTACAGGCCTCCCGGTTTGTCAGTTTGTCGTTTAGCCGCCCTGCCGGCTTACAGGCTCGCTGTTTACGGCAATAACTACTATTAAAAAAGTTTAATTTGACTATTCTCGACCTTTCTGGAATTCTGTCAATGGTAGTTTGAAATACATCGAGCAAGGAAAGGACCGGATGTCATTTCAGGACAGGGAAAACCAAAGACAGTGCCAGCGAACCGTTTCCATGAATACGGTACGGTTTTGCCTTGCTAACGATTCCCCGGGTGAATTCCGCCTTGGTACAACCATAAACATCAGCACTGCCGGGATGTGCCTATATACACTTAATCGCCTCAAAGAAGGCCAGAGCATAATAATAAAGAATGACGATGCCCTGTTGCTTTCCCGGAATGCAACTGTGCGATGGGTCAAAAATTACGGGAAACATTTTTGCAAAGCCGGACTGATGTTTATCGAATGAATGTGAACAAATTGCTTGCAGGCTTGCCGGCTGTCCCTACTTCCCCCCGAAAAACCCCTACGGCAGACATGAACGGCAAACGCAAACATAAATCGACTCGCGCGATCCGCGAATACGTCGGGCACAATCCGTTGAAATGGGCCGAGGACGACGAAAATCCGGACATGGAAAGGGGCCGCCCTTGAGAAACAGCGCGGGAAGAAGTAGAATTTTGTTATGTTTAAGGGCGGTCCTCTCCCTTATGCTCTGATACAGAACGCTTCCGGCATCATCAGCATCATGAAAGCGGACGGGACGACCTGTTTCGAGCGCATGGAGGAAACGATAAAGGAGAAGATTTTCGAGCCTTTTTTCACCACTAAAATGGTGGGAAAGGGCTCCGGCCCGGGGCTCGCCATAGCCTATGGCATCGTAAAGCAGCACAACGGATATATCGACGCAGAGTGTATGCGCCATAAAGGCACAACGTTCAGAATCTACCTGCCTGCCGGGGCGCAAGTCCATGAAGCGCGATAAGTTCGTGATCGTCGATTATTGCGGGTTCTCACGCCCGCCGGCCGCGGGACAGATGGCGGCGGGAAGGATAACAGGGAAGTTCGTGCAGATACGAAACGTCGACACCGAGTATCTCATCTTTTCCCCGGTGGACCTGACACGCTATCACGCAGACCTGGTGGAGAAGTTCTGCGAGGAAAGAGATATCACCGGCTCGTACGTCGAGGAGCGGAGGCGCTACGACATCCATGACCCCGGGTGGATTGTTGTCGGAGGCGGCAAATTCGAAACCGACAAGACGAAGAAGTCGATAATCCTGTACGACAATTCGATGGCCTACGGAAGGTTCGATCCAAAGGGTCTGAAGGAGAAGATCCACCAGACAAAGGAACTGGCCAACTATACGGTAAAGATCATGTAGGGGCAGGCCCCAGTGCCCGCCCTGTTCCGGACGGTGGGCAACCACAGTGGGTTGCCCTACCGGGAAACCAGCGCAATCCAGCCGAACACGATCGCGAAGGAGGCTACGGTAACCGGTATCCCCACCCTTGCGTGCTCCCTGAATCCTATCTCGACGCCGCATCCCTTCGCCTGCTCGAAGGTGATGAGGTTGGCGATGCTCCCGATGGTGATGAGGTTACCCGCAAAGGTGCTCGAAAGGGCAAGCACATACCACTGGAGATGGTTGGCGGGTTCGAGGAACCTGGTGAGGAGCATCGTTGCAGGCACATTGCTCACGAGGTTGCTGAGGCCGCCCGAGACCGCCGTCAGAACAAAGAGGTGTCTGATGTCGATCCCCCGGGCACGGAGCGAATCGATTATCATGGCCGGCGCTCCGGCCGTCTCGATTCCCCCGATCACGATGAAGAGGGCACAAAAAAGGGTGATGAGGTGCCAGTCCACGAGCCCGAGGATCGAGCGGGTGTGCATGCTCCTGCTGCAGAGCAGTATCCCGGCCACGCATATGGCGCTGATCTCCCTCGGAACGGGTGTGAAAAAAAGAGCGAGAAGGATAACCGCGGCCACGGCCCCCTTCGTGCTCTGATGCCGGTCAAAGGCCGGCCATGATGCTTCAGGCGTCGCCGCCGGGGCGGCAAACATCCGAAGGTCCCTGCGGTAGATCGCGCCGATGATCAGGTATGCCGCGACGAGGGCAAGGACCGAGGGAGGGGCGCACCAGAGAAAGAACCGCCCGAAATGGAGCCTGCCGAGCTGACCTATGAGCATGTTCTGCGGGTTTCCTATGATCGTGGCGGCGGATCCGATATTGCTCGATATCGCGAGACCGATCAGAAAAGGAGCGGGGTTCAAACCCGCCCTGAGCACCGACACGGCAAGGACAGGCGTAAAGGCCAGGCAGACGATGTCGTTCATGAACAGCGCCGAAAAAAGCGCGCCTGCCGACATCACGGCGAGGAGAAACCTCCGCGGTCTGTTCAGGAAAGAGGTGAGCCGGAAAGCCGCCCGGGTATAAAAGCCCCCCGTCCTGAACTGCGATGAAAGTACCATCAGCCCGTAGAGCAGGAGGATCGTCGGGACGTCGATAGACATTACCGCCGCCTGCGTCGAAAGCTCGCCGGATACGATCATCCCTGTCGCCCCGAGAAGGGCAATGCCGGTCCTGTCGAGCGCCAGCCCGGGTATGCCGCCTATGGCGACCCCGGCATAGGTTACGACTGCTATGGCGAGCGCGACCGAATTCATCCGTACGCTATCCTTTCCTGCTTGTCACGACGGCTTCTATTTTATCCCTATGCGGGGCGAAAAAGGGAGCCGGTCCGGAGCAAGGTCCCGATCTACCGGATTTGATATAATTACGCAGTGAGCGAAAAGAAGATCAAGGGCGTCATCGTCAGCTACAGCCGCGACAGCGGAGGCGGGATCGTAGTCGCAGACGACGGCAATACGCGGTCGCTCTATTTCGGGGATGCCCTTCAGAGCAGCATCCGGCTCGACAGGCCCCAGGCCCTTATCGAGGATTACAATCGGGCGATGATGACCGCGCTGATTTTCAGGGACAATCCGCAGAGGGTCCTGATGATCGGCCTCGGGGGCTGTTCGCTGGTCCACTTCCTGATGAACGCGTTGCCGGAATGCGGTATCGACGTCGTCGAAATCAGGGGGAAGGTGATCGATCTCGCCCGCGATTTTTTTCTCCTTCCGAAGGAAAATTCACGGCTCACGATATTCAACGAAGCAGGGCGGGACTTCATCGACAGGCCGCGTAGTGGCAGCGACAGGTACGACCTGATCATCGTAGACGCCTTTGACGAAAGCGGCCCGGCCGCCTCCCTGCTGGAGAAGGACTTTATTATCGCATGCCGTCGGCGGCTCAACGAAGACGGCGTCTTCGTCGTCAACCTCTGGAGCCGGCCGAAGGACGGCTTCGCGGGCATCTACGCCTCCCTTCGCGAAGCCTTCGGAAACAATACGCTTAAGCTCCTCATCTCCGAGGCATACTGGAACACGATAGTCTTCGGCTTCAGCGGTCCGGAGCCCTTCCGCGACCTTCCCTCGCACCGGGAGGAGGCGGCAGACCTTCAGCGAAGATACGGCATCAATTTCCCGAAATATCTCAAGTATCTGTACTGGCAGAATTTCGGCAATAAATAGTGAACGGTGAATAATGAAATGTGAAAAGGCCATTGCAGCCCGGGATCACAGCCTTCCATCTTTCCAGCTTGCAGGTTACAGGCTTCACGGCTCCATTCGGGCTGGAATTCTTCATCTCTTCACAAAAAAGGAGGATTTTCCTCCAATTTGATCTGAACCTCTCGGAAAACGACTGCTTCGGCCTTTTGAAATTCCCCTGCCTCCGCCTTATCATTAAATCAGGAAACAGACCGTAATGCGGAAGGAGATGAGCGATATGACGGGAAGCCTGAAGAAGATCGAGTGCGAACCGAAGTGCGGGTTCATGGTCAGAAGTCACGATGAAAAGGAGCTTGTGGACCTGGCGGTCAAGCACGCGAAGAAATCACATAACGAAACCCTTTCTGACAAGGAAGCGAAGGAAATGATCACGAACGCCTGACCGTTCAGGCGCTCGTTGTTGAAAGGCCGGGGGCCTGCCGACCCCCAGTCTTTTAGTTTGTCCCGGTGGCCTCTATTCGGCGCTGAAAGTTAGCCCTTTATGGCACAGGTTTAGGGGATATTTGCGAAAAGGGCTGCCAATAACGAAGTCTTGCTAAAAAAGGCTGAATTTGAAATAACGGCGGGGGTGTTCCCTGATGTCTCCTGTCAATTCGCTCAGTTCCCTGATCGTCTCTTTCAGCTCCTTCGCCGTTTCCTTGTCGCTCAGAAGAACCCCGGCCGAACCCTCTCCTTTGTCGATCCTTTCAAGAATCGAAGACAGTCGCTGCGACGCCCTGCTGAGGTTATCGTACAGCTGCGGATCCTCCAGGAGTTTTCCGAACGTCCCCGAAGGATAGTTCAGTTTCTTGCCGAACTCGTCCATCGAGGAGGCCGCCGCGGTCAGCCTGTAATACAGGGTGTCGTCCCTGAGCAGCTTGCCAATGGTTCCCGACCCGTTGTCGAGGTCCCGGCTGACACCCTCGAGGGACTTCGAAGCCGCAGCCAGCCGCTCGTAGACCGAGGCGTCTTTCACTAGCAGCCCGATCGTCCCCCGTCCTTGTTCTATGTCTTTTACGATGACGGAAAGGTTCGCCGATGCCTGTTTGAGGTTGTCGTACAGGGCGGGGTCTTCGATAAATCTGGAGAGGGTTCCCCGGCCGCTTTCTATTTTATCAAGGAATTTGCTCATCCTGTCCATGAACTCCGTCACCTTCTGGATCGAGGCTGCGCTTGTCTCCATCATCTCCTTGATATCGAACTGCACGACGCCGTGTATCATGTCCCCGGGCTTAAGGGGAGAGGCCCCGGCCGTGCCGCCCGTCAGTTCGATATATTTGTCCCCCAGAAGCCCCATCGTCATGATAGTTGCGGTGGAATCCTCCTTCAGGAAACCGAGGGTGTTCCTGTACAGCGATATCGTCACGATCGTCCCGTATTCGGGACTGAGTGTAACTTTTTTTACAGAGCCTTCCTCGATCCCGTATACCCAGACAGGAGCCCCGGTCTTGAGGCCCCTGACGTCCCGAATCGACGCCCTTATATCGACCCTTGGCCGGAAAAAACTCTCTATTCCGCCGGCAAAAAAAACGCTCAGGAAAAGGATGAGAAGCGCCAGCGTGATTATAATGCCGGCCTTCACCTCCGCCCACCTGATCTGTTTTTTCAGGTCAAACATGTTTTCCTCCGGATGGATATTTCATCGGATGCCCTTGCCTCCCGCTGCGCACGCCTCCTCAACGAAGACCCTCATCCCGGGGACATCGGCCTGAAGGAGCTCCTGCCTGCCGCCGTCGAATAGAACCTTGCCATCCTTCAAAAACATGAACCTGCCGGCGACCTTCATCGCATCGGACACCTTATGCGTCACCATGATAAAACCTCTTCCCTCCTTCGCGAGGTCCAGGATCAGCCTGCAGATGTTGTCGGCGTTGACGGGATCGAGACCGGTAGTCGGCTCGTCGTAGAGGAACATCCTCGGCGCGGTCATGGCCAGAGACCTGGCGATGGACACGCGCCGGTGCATGCCCCCGCTCAGTTCCTCCGGCATAAGCTCGATCGCCTCCTCCACGCCGACCGTCCCGAGGATCTCCCTTACCTTCGCTTCGATCTCCTCCTCGGACATCTTCGTATATTCACGCAGGCAATAGGCCACGTTTTCCCTCACGTTCAGTGAATCAAAGAGGGCCCCCTCCTGGAAAACGATGCTGAATTTCATCCGCACACCCCTGAGCTCCCTTTCATCCATGCCGGTAATGTCGGCGCCGTCGACGAGTATCCTGCCCGAATCGGGCCGTATAAGTCCGAGTATCAGTCTTAGTATCGTGGTTTTCCCTTCGCCGCTGCCGCCGAGAACAGACACCCGTTCGTGAGACTCCACCGAAAAACTCGCATTCCTGAGGATTTGCCGTGCGCCGTATGAAAAATCGACATTGTCGAATACGATCATACCGAAAACCCCAGAACATAAAGGAGTATCCTGGTGAGCATGAAATCGGCGATGATTATCATGACGATCGACATGACTACCGCCTGGGTCGTCGACCTTCGCAGCCCCGCGGCGCCCCCTCTCGTGGAGAGCCCCGCGTAACAGCAGATGCAGGCGATGAGGTAGCCGAAGACGAAGGGCTTTATCGCGCCGGCGAGGACATTTTCGGGAGTCAGTATGCCCCTGATGGAGCTCCAGAAAAAGGTGCCGCTTTCATCACTCACATATA
>JBJKSM010000193.1:0-27991 GCA_046704045.1 Thermodesulfovibrionales bacterium
CGATCACGATGAAGGGCACTTTTTCTTCCCTGAGTTCCCTGCAGATGATCCTGCCCATTCTGCCGTAACCGCATACGATGTAATGGTCTTTCATTTGCCTGATCCTTTTTTCCAGCCTCTGCCTTCCGAAGAGGGCCTGGAGTTCACCTTCCAGCATGATCTTTGCGCCGGTACTGAGCGCGTAAAAGACGGTGCCCACACCCCCGACGATCAGTGCTATCGTAAAGAGCCTGCCGGTATCGGAGAGCCCGTGTACCTCGCCGTAACCGACGGTCGTGAGCGTGATGATGGTCATATAGAGGGCGTCCAGAAAATGCCATCCCTCGATGACCATGTATCCGCCGGTGCCGAAGGAGATGATGAGGAAGATCAGCGCGACGGTAAAAAATACCTTCTTCCTGAACTCCTTCACGGATTGTCCGCCTCCTGTCCGAATAAACCGCAAACGAAATCGGCACGAGCAACCCTGCTCCCGATTTCAGTCCATAAAATCATACCATTTTTGGGATGAAATTACGCGCCTTCCGCCGACACGTTAAGGGTTTGGTCCGGCATCCCGGCTTTACGCCGCGATACGTCTGCGATGACGGAGGAACTCGATAAAGCCCGGCATTACCGAGATGAGGATGATCGCGAAGATCACGAAGGTGAAGTTGTGCTTCACCGCAGGAAGGTTTCCGAAGAAATAACCTCCGAACAGGAAGATGCCGACCCACGCCAGCCCTGCCACGACATTGTATACCGTAAACCTCCAGTGCGTCATGGCGCCGATGCCGGCAACAAAAGGGGCAAAGGTGCGGATGATCGGTATGAACCGCGCGATCACGATCGTCTTTCCGCCGTGTCTTTCGTAGAACCGGTGCGTGCGGTCGAGATAGTCCTTGTTCATGAACCGGACTTTCTTCTTATGGAAGACCTTCGGCCCCACGAGATGACCGATCCAGTAGTTGGCCGCGTTTCCGGTTATCGCGGCAGCGCTCAGGAGCCCGAAGAGCCATCCGATTTCGAGCGAGCCGATGGCGGCAAAGGCCCCCGATGCGAACAGGAGCGAATCCCCCGGGAGGAAGGGCGTTACCACCAGCCCCGTTTCGCAGAAGATGATCAGAAACAGGATGAGATATGTCCAGAGACCGTAGCTGTCGATGATGAGGCTCAGGTGCCTGTCGAGGTGAAGGAAAATGTCAACGAAGCCATGAAGCAGTTCCATCAGATTAGTTTAACTGAACCGGGCATCGTTTTTGGGCGAACTCCCCGCCGTAAGCTTTCGGAGACCCCGGTCAGCCAGCCTTAATCCGCCATCAATCAATGAATGAGTGCGGCATTTTGACCGAGAATGAGCGAACATGCCGAGCTCATTCATCTGGCACTTGATGGTGGGTTCACCGGCTGTTTCTCTTTTAATTATTGGCGGTTTTAAAGTAGAATAATGTTTACTCTACGACACGGGGAGGCGGACGTATGGGATATATAAAGGGGCTTAAGTGCAGAGAGTGCGGAAGAGAATACCCCATAGAGCCCATCTATGTGTGCGAGTTCTGCTTCGGCCCTCTCGAAGTCGCCTATGACTATGACGGCATCGCAAATGCCATCAGCCGTGATAAGATCGAGCAGAGGGGAAAGACCCTCTGGAGATACAGAGAACTTCTGCCGATAGACGGCGAGCCGCAGGTGGGGCTGGATTCCGGCTTCACCCCCCTTGTAAGGGCCGACAGACTGGCAAAGGAACTCGGCGTCGGGGCCCTGTATATCAAGGACGACACGGTCGTTCATCCCACCCTTTCTTTCAAGGACAGGGTTGTGTCCGTGGCTTTGACCAAGGCAAAGGAATTCGGCTTCGATACGGTCGCATGCGCCTCGACAGGCAACCTTGCACATTCGGTTTCGGCCCAGGGGGCGCGGGCGGGGTTCAATCGATTCATATTCATCCCCGCATCCCTTGAGGCGAGCAAAATCGTCGCGTCCCTGGTGTACGAGCCGAACCTCATCGCCGTCGACGGCAATTACGACGACGTCAACAGGCTCTGCAGCGAGATCGCCAACAGGTATCGCTGGGCCTTCGTAAATATAAACATCAGGCCCTTCTACGCCGAGGGGTCCAAGACGATAGGCTTCGAGGTGATCGAGCAGCTCGGCTGGAAGGCGCCGGACAATGTCGTGGTGCCCTGCGCCAGCGGCTCTCTTCTCACAAAGGTATGGAAGAGTTTCAGGGAGTTCCGGGAAGTGGGGATCATAAAGGATCTCCATACGAAGGTCTTCGCGGCCCAGGCGACCGGATGCTCGCCGATAACCTCCGCGGTCAAGCAGGGGACGGACATCATAAGACCGGTGAAGCCGGACACGATAGCGAAGTCCCTCGCGATAGGCAATCCAGCAGACGGTTTCTACGCCACCCGTGTCGTCAATGAGACCGGAGGATACGCTGAAGACGTGTCAGACCGGGAGATCATCGACGCCATCAAATTGCTTGCGAGGACCGAGGGTATATTTGCCGAGACCGCAGGCGGCGTGACGCTCTCTTCGGCGAAGAAGCTGATCGAGGCCGTAAGGATAAAGAGGGACGAGGTGACCGTCATCTGTATCACCGGCAACGGGCTGAAGACCCAGGAGGCGCTCCATGGTCACACACGGTCGCCCCATTATATAAAGCCGGGTCTTGCCTCTTTTGAAGAGGTGCTGGGACAGATCAACAAGGGTAACTGACACCCGCAAGGAGGAATACATGGCAGTCAAGGTAAGAATTCCGACCCCGCTTCAGAGACTGACCGGGGGGAAAGAGGAAGTGGAAGGCGCAGAGGGCAAGATAATCGATCTTATCAATGACCTTGACAGGAATTATCCTGGCATCGCCGAGAGGATCTCCGAAAACGGCAAGGTGCGGAGGTTCGTCAACATCTATCTCAACGATGAGGACATCCGTTTCCTGAACGCCGAGGCGACGGTCGTGAAGGACGGAGATGAGGTCTCGATCGTGCCGGCCATCGCAGGAGGCGGGGAGGGGAAGCGATGAAGAAAAGGGTGAAACTGACCTTCCCGCAGCAGCTCATCAAGGAGCCGGTGATATTCACCATGGCAAGGCGGTTCAATGTTATGCCGAACATACGGAGGGCGAGGATCACCGAGACGGTTGGCGAGATGATCCTCGAACTCGACGGAGAAGAAGGGAATCTCGAAAAGGGAATGCAATGGCTGAAGGAAAAGGGCGTGGACGTCGAGCTCGTCGAGGGAGACGTAATAGAATAAGGGTGAAGGATGAAAAAGAACCCGCTATGAAATATATTGTCATCATCGGCGACGGAATGGCCGACAGTCCGTTGAAGGAGCTGAATGGAAAGACGCCGCTTCAGGCGGCCGCGACCCCGAACATGGACGGGCTCCTATCGGAAGGGACGCCCGGAAAGGTGCGAACCGTTCCCGAGGGGATGCATCCCGGCTCCGACGTTGCCAACCTCAGCATCCTCGGCTACGACCCCCGCAGGTATTATTCCGGCAGGGCTCCCCTGGAGGCTTCGAGTATAGGGGTGAAACTGGAGGACGAGGACGTCGCCTTCAGGTGCAACTTCGTGACCCTGAAGTTCAGCAGCGACAGGACCCGTGCGGTCATGGAAGACTACAGCAGCGGACATATCACTACCGAAGAGGCGGGGGAGCTTATAAGGGAGATCGACAGGAAGCTCGGTTCGGAGGACATACGTTTTTACCCCGGTGTGAGCTACCGGCACCTCATGGTCTGGTCGAAGGGGCCCGTCGACACAAAATGCGTACCGCCCCACGACATCATCGGGAAGGACATCGCCGATTACCTCCCGGCGGGCGACGGGGAGGACGTGCTCCGGAAGATCATGACGGATTCGGTCGGCATCCTCGAGGCCCATCCGGTCAACAGGGAAAGGATAAAAAACGGGAAGAACCCGGGAAACAGCGTATGGCTCTGGGGGCAGGGCAGAAGGCCCGCCCTGCCGACTTTTATGGAAAAATACGGCATCAGCGGCTCGCTCGTCTCTGCCGTGGACCTTACGAGGGGCCTCGGCATCTATGCAGGATTCAGGATACTCGATGTGCCCGGCATCACCGGATATCTCGACACCAATTACGAGGGCAAGGCGGACGCGGCCCTCGATTCGCTCCGCAGCGCAGACTTCGTCTATATCCATGTGGAGGCCCCCGACGAGGCGGGGCATTCGGGGAAATATAAGGACAAGATAAAGGCGATAGAGGACTTCGATGCCCGCGTTGTCGGCAGGGTCATGAACGGCGCCGCGGCGCTCGGCGACTACCGGATACTGCTTCTGCCGGACCATCCGACGCCGATCGAGCTGAGGACGCATACCGGCGATCCCGTCCCCTTTGTCCTCTTCGACAGTACGCAGAAGAGAAAAAAAGAAGGGGCGAAGTTCAGCGAAGAGATCCTTTCCCGGGAAGACCTTCTTTCCTTTGAAGAGGGCCACCGGCTGATGGACTATTTCATAAAAGGAGCGAAATAAGATCGGAAGGCTGTAAGAGCGGGAGTTCGGAAGGTGAATGCCGCCGCGCTTCCGCGCTATTGCACTTTTGCACTATTCGGAGGAGATCGTGGCACTTATGGTTCAGAAATACGGCGGCACCTCGGTCGGCACGATCGAGAGGATAAAAGCTGTCGCCGGCCGCGTTGTGCGGACCGCGAAGGCGGGCAACAAAGTCGTTGTTGTCGTCTCGGCAATGTCCGGGGAAACCGACAAGCTCATAGGACTTGCGCACCGGATAACGCCTTCCCCGAACGAAAGGGAGATGGATATGCTTCTGTCCTCGGGGGAACGCATCACGTCGGCCCTTACCGCGATGGCGGTCGAGACGCTCGGCTGCAGGGCGAAGGCGATGACCGGCAGACAGGCGGGAATCATCACCGACAGGGTCCACACGAAGGCGCGGATAGAGCGGATATCCGGCGACAGGATAACGAAGGCGCTCGACGAAGGCTATGTCGTCGTGATCGCGGGATTCCAGGGTGTGACCGAGGGAGAAACGGATGTGACCACCCTTGGCAGGGGCGGCTCCGACCTTTCCGCCGTTGCGATCGCGGCCGCGGTCAGGGCGGACCTCTGCGAGATATATACCGACGTCGACGGCGTGTATACCACGGACCCCAATATCGTCCCCGCGGCGAGAAAGCTCGAAAAGATATCCTACGAGGAGATGCTCGAACTGGCAAGCCTCGGGGCAAAGGTCCTGCAGACTCGTTCCGTGGAATTTGCGATGAAGTACAATGTGCCTGTTGTGGTGAGATCGAGTTTCAATGACAACCCGGGAACCCTTGTCGTTCAGGAGGATAAAGATATGGAGAATGTAGTCGTATCGGGCATAGCATATGACAAGAACCAGACGAAGATAACGCTCGTGAATGTGGCGGACAGGCCGGGGATCGCCGCGAAGCTGTTCGACGCTATCGCCGCCGCAAATGTAGTTGTGGACATGATCGTGCAGAACGTGAGCATCGACGGGAAATTCGCCGACATCTCGTTCACGGTGCCGAAGACGGACGTGAACCGGGCGATGGAGGTGACCGGGAATATCGCGAAGGAACTCGGCGCCGTGAGGGTGGACAAGCGCGAAGATATCAGCAAGGTATCGATCGTCGGCGTGGGGATGCGCACCCATTCGGGAGTTGCGGCGAAGATGTTCCGGACCCTCGCGGAGCATGGCATCAATATCGTGATGATCAGCACCTCCGAGATAAAGGTTTCCTGTGTCATCGACCTCAAATTCACGGAGCTTGCGCTGCGGGTCCTGCACGAGGCGTTCGGTCTGGGCCTCTGAGGGAGCGGCCATGCGGACAATAGAGATATACGACACGACCCTCAGGGACGGCGCACAGTCGGAGGACGTCGCCTTTTCGGTCGAAGACAAACTCAGGATCACGAGGAAACTCGATGAACTGGGAGTGCATTATATCGAGGGGGGCTGGCCGGGTGCCAATCCGAAGGACGGCGAGTATTTCAGGGAGGCCTCTTCACTGAGGCTCTCAAACGCGAGGATCGTGGCCTTCGGCAGCACACATCGGCCGAAGAGAAGGCCCGAACATGACGAGACCCTGAAGGGGCTCGTCAGTTCCGGCACATCGGTGATCACGATATTCGGCAAGACATGGGATTTCCACGTCAGGGAGGCGCTGCGCGTGCCGGCCGAGGAGAACCTCGACATCATCCATGATTCTGTCGCCTATCTGAAGAAGCACGTCGAAAAGGTCTTTTTCGACGCCGAGCATTTTTTCGACGGGTACAAAAACAACCCCGAATACGCGATGAAGTGCCTTGAGGCCGCGCAGGAAGCGGGCACCGACTGCCTCGTGCTCTGCGACACCAACGGCGGAGCAGTGCCGGGCTTTGTGAGAGATGTCGTAAAGAAGATCGTGAAGGACTTCAGGACACCTGTCGGTATCCATATCCATAATGACATCGAATGCGCCGTCGCGAACTCCGTCATCGCCGTGGAGGCGGGAGCGACTCACGTCCAGGGGACGATCAACGGTCTGGGGGAACGGTGCGGGAACGCGAACCTGATATCGATCATCCCCAATATCCAGCTGAAACTGGGCCATCCGTGCATCAGCGGAGAGCAGCTCAAGAAACTGAGGGAGGTGTCGAGGTTCGTGTACGAAATCGCAAACCTGAGACACTTCAAGCGCCAGCCATATACCGGCGACAGCGCTTTTGCCCACAAGGCGGGCATGCATGTAAGCGCGATCGTGAAGCATCCCGGCACTTACGAACACATCGTTCCCGAAGAGGTCGGAAACGCAAGGAGGATACTGATTTCCGATCAGGCCGGCAGGAGCAACATCCTGAGAAAGGCGCAGGAACTGGGCATCAAACTCGAAAGCGATGCGCCCGAGGTACAGAGCATCGTTCGGGAGCTGAAGGACCTCGAAAACCAGGGCTACCAGTTCGAGGGTGCCGAGGCGTCCTTCGAGCTTCTCATGAAAAGGGCGCTCGGCTTCTACAGGAGTTATTTCGAACTGGTCGAATTCAGGGTTATCGTAGAAAAGAGGACGAGGAAGGAAGAGCCGATCAGCGAGGCGACGGTGAAACTGAGGGTAAGGGACAAGGACGACGCTGAGAATGTCGAGCATACCGTTGCCGAAAGCAAGAAGGGGCCGGTAAACGCCCTCGACAAGGCCCTGAGAAAGGCGCTCGAAAAGTTCTATCCCGAACTCAGGGACGTGAAGCTCTTTGACTACAAGGTGAGGGTGCTGACCGCCGGAGCGGGCACGACGGCAAAGGTACGGGTCCTTGTCGAGTCGGGCGACGCGGAAAACAGGTGGGGGACGGTCGGGGTCTCGGAGAATATCATCGAGGCGTCGTACCAGGCGATCGGCGACAGCGTAGAATACAAGCTGCTCAAGGAAAAGAGCGGGCATACTCACTCATAAGTCGGCGGCTTATGACAGGCGCCGCCTTTATGATAAATTAAAATTTCACGGAGGTCATGAATGCCGAAGGCGAAGATACGATACACCGGGGAAGGACTGCAGTTTGTAGGAAGGGCGGATTCGGGGCCCGCAGTTGTGATGGATGCCGACGCTGAGGTCGGGGGACACAATTCGGGGGCGAGGCCGATGGAGCTTCTCCTCATCGGCGTAGGCGGGTGCTCCGGGATGGATATCGTCTCTATCCTCAAGAAGAAGAAGGAGAAGGTGACGGGCGTCGAGATCAACGTCGACGGGAAAAAGGCCGAAGACTATCCCCAGAAGTTTACGGAGTTCGATATCGAATTTGTGGTCAGGGGAAAGAACCACAGGGAAGAGGCTGTCAAAAGAGCGGTGCAGCTTTCGATGGACAAATACTGCTCGGTCAAGGCAACACTCGAAGGCAGCGCGAAGATAACATTCAGACACAGGATTGTCGAGGATTAGGCTGAACCGAATTCCGCGTGTCCGGTCCCTTCTGAAAAACATCGCCACCCTCGGCCCGGTCGGCTATATGCCGATTGCGCCTGGCACGTGGGGAAGCGCCGTGGGGCTGATCTTTGCCGAACTTTTCGACCTTTCACTGCCCGTCTGTTTCATCATCATCGCCGTCGGATTCATGCTCGGAGTGGTCGCTGCCGGCGTTGCCGAAAGAGTTATCGGCGAACAGGACAGCGGCCATATCGTGGTCGATGAATTCATAGGTTATCTCGTTTCCGCGTACGCGGTTCCCCGCACCCACGTGTACCTTATCGCGGCCTTTCTTTTGTTCCGCTTTTTCGATATACTAAAACCGTTCCCGATAGGCCGGCTTGAAAAAAGTCTCTCCGGCGGCCTCGGAATCATGGCGGACGATATCCTTGCCGGTATCTTCGCCAACGTTCTGTTACAGGTGACGATATGGATAAGGATTTTCTGACGGTCATAAAAGAGATTTCCGGAAAACTGACGGCGAAGGGTGTTAAACTGAGCGTCGCCGAGTCGTGCACCGGGGGGTTCATCGCAAACGCGATAACGAACCTGCCGGGCTCCTCCGAATTCTTCGAACTGGGTGTGGTGAGTTACACCGCCCGGGCGAAAAAAGCGGTTCTCGGCGTTCGTTCGTTGCTGCTGAAAAAACACGGACTCGTGAGCGAGGAGACGGCGGTTGCCATGGCTGAGGCGGTCAGGAAACTGGGACATTCGGACGTCTCTCTTTCGATCACCGGGGTTGCGGGGCCCGAACCGCTGGAGGGCATGGAGGCCGGCATCGTCTTTATAGCCGCCTCGGTGAGGGATGTGGTAGAATCAGAGGGCATGCGGTTTACCGGAGACAGGGAAGAGATCAAGCGGAAGTCCGCACTGGAGGCGCTCAGGTATCTCAACAGGGTCCTCGACCTATGGCTCTGAGGTGCTTTATCGCAGTCAGGATCCCCGACGCGGTCAGAAGGGCGATCTCGGCAGCGATGGACGCTCTGAAGAAATCCGGGGCCGACGTGAAATGGGTGCGGGATGAGAATATCCATATCACGCTCAAGTTCCTCGGCAGTACGGAAGAATCGATCGTAGAAGAAATAAGGGAATCGCTGCTCGGGCGGGTAGCGTTGCACCGTCCCTTTTCCGTCCGTATCGCGGGGACGGGGTATTTCCCCGCCGGCAGGCGTCCGCGGGTGCTCTGGACAGGCATTGAGGACGGTGAGCGGCTCCTGAGCCTCCGCAGAGACGTTGAAGAGGCGATGGCTGCGTTAGGATACCCTGAGGAAGGCAGGCCGTTCTCTCCCCATCTCACGATCGGAAGGGTGAGGTCGGACAAGCGGATGGCGGAGATGCTCAAGAGGCTCGATGACTTCCGGGAGACGAATTTCGGCGAGATGGAAGTGAGCGGGATAACGTTGATGAAGAGTGAACTAAGACCAGACGGGGCCAGATACTCCAGCCTCGCTGAGATACCTTTTGGAGGGAGGAACAATGTCGAACAAGGACAAGCTTAAGGCCCTCGAGATGGCCATATCGCAGATCGAGAAGAACTTCGGAAAGGGCTCGATCATGCGTCTCGGCGAAGAGGGCGCGGTCGAAGGCGTTCAGGTGATACCCACCGGGTCGCTGACGCTCGACATCGCGACGGGAATCGGGGGACTCCCGCGCGGAAGGATAGTGGAGATTTACGGGCCGGAATCCTCCGGCAAGACGACCCTCGCGCTGAATGCGGTCGCGCAGGCGCAGGCCCAGGGCGGGACCGCCGCCTTCATCGACGCCGAGCATGCGCTCGATGTGACCTATGCCAGGAGGATAGGGGTGAAGATTGAAGACCTCCTCATTTCACAGCCGGATACGGGGGAGCAGGCTCTCGAAGTCGCCGAATACCTTGTGCGCAGCGGCGCCCTCGACATCATCGTCGTCGACTCCGTCGCAGCGCTCGTGCCGAAGGCCGAGATCGAGGGAGACATGGGCGATTCCCTGCCCGGCCTTCAGGCGAGGCTGATGAGCCAGGCGATGAGGAAACTCACCGCGTCGATATCAAAGTCGAACACCACGATCATCTTCATCAACCAGATAAGGATGAAGATCGGTGTCATGTTCGGGAACCCGGAGACGACCACGGGCGGCAACGCGCTGAAGTTCTACGCATCGATGAGGCTCGACATCAGAAGGATAGAAAACTTAAAGGAGAACCAGGAGGTCATCGGCGGTAGGGTGAGGGTGAAGGTCGTGAAGAACAAGCTCTCGCCGCCCTTCAAACAGGCCGAATTCGACATCTACTTCAACCAGGGCGTTTCGCGCGATGGCGAGATCGTGGACCTCGGCGTCGAGAAGGGAATCATCGAAAAGTCCGGAGCGTGGTACAGTTACGCCGGAAACAGGATCGGCCAGGGGAGGGAGCACGCCAAGGATTTTCTCAGGAATAATTCTGCGGTTGCGAAAGAAGTCGAAGAGAAGATAATAGAGGCTTATAATCTGAAGAGAGGATGATTATGAAGGATGAATAAAAGCTCGCATCATCATTCATCCTTTGATTGATATGGACATCAACGAACTCCTGAAAGAGGCCCACGGAATGGGGGCGTCAGACATACACCTGAAGGTCGGTTCCATGCCGGTCGTAAGGATAAACGGCAGTCTCTCGCCGCTGCCGGACCAGAACAGGCTCAGTCAGGAGGACACGCTGAAGATCGCATTTTCTGTTATGAGCCCGGGGCAGAGGGAGATTTTCAAGAAGAAAAACGATATCGACCTCGCTTACAGCGTGCCCGGACTCGGCCGGTTCAGGTGCAACATCTTTATCCAGAGGGGCACGATAGGGCTTGTCTTCAGGGTGATCCCGATGAAGATCCCCACGATCGAGGAGCTTCTTCTGCCCGAGATCCTGAGAAAGATCGCGATGGAGGAGCGCGGGCTGATCCTCGTCACAGGCACCACCGGAAGCGGAAAATCCACCACGATTGCAACGATGATAGACCATATCAACTCAAACAGGACGGATCATATCATAACGATCGAAGACCCCATTGAGTATCTTCACAGGGACAAGAGGTCGATCGTGAACCAGAGGGAGATCGGCAACGATACCGAATCTTTCAGCAAGGCCCTGAGAGCCGCACTGAGGCAGGACCCCGACGTCATCCTCGTCGGCGAGATGCGCGATTTCGAGACCATCCAGACGGCGCTGACCGCCGCGGAGACGGGACACCTTGTTTACAGCACCCTCCATACGATCGACGCGACCGAGACGGTAAACAGGATCATCTCGGTATTTCCTCCCTACCAGCACAAACAGGTGAGGATACAGCTCGCATCGGTGCTGCGGTCGATCATCTCGATGCGGCTCGTTCCGACGGCCGACGGAAGGGGCAGGGTGCCGGCCGTCGAGATCCTCATCGCCACTGCCACTATACGTGACTGCATTCTCGACCCGGAGAAGACGAAGCTGATTCGCGACGCCATTGCCCAGGGGGCGGTCCATTACGGGATGCAGACCTTCGACCAGTCGCTGCTCAGCCTTTACAAGTCAGGTCATGTCACGTATGAAGAGGCGGTGAGGCGGGCGACGAACCCGGATGACTTTGCCCTCAAGGTGAAGGGGATACAGTCGACCAGCGAGCTTTCCTTCGAAGAGGGGCAGCGGAAGGATGATATGAAAATTGACAGATTCGCCAGATGAGGCAAGAAGATATTCCCTCAGGCTCCTCTCGTACAGGGCAAGAAGCGAAAAGGAACTGAGAAACAGGCTTCAGCAGAAGGGCTTCAGCGAGCGGTCTATTACTCCCGTCATGCGCTACCTGAAGGAGGCGAAGTTCCTCGATGACGCAGCGTTTGCAGAACAACTGAGGCGTCAGGCGGTCGAGGCGAAGCTTCTCGGTTTCAGCGCGGCAAGGCTTTACATGCTGAAGAAGGGGCTGCCGAGGGACATCGTGGAGGCGGCCCTGGATATCGATGAAGACGAGGAAGTGCGAAACGCCCGCAAGCTTGTGGACAGGAAACTGAAGTCCACGGGAAAGAATTTGGCCGCAGGTGAAAAGAAGAAGCTGTGGAATCTTCTTGCGCGGCGCGGCTATGCTTCCGGAACGATAAGGAAGGCATTAAAAGATCTTCACGTTGAGGAGACCGAAGAATGACAAAAGGCATTAACCGCAGAAAACGCAGGGTTCGCGATAAAGAATTTGAAGGTTTCGTTCGAGATATTTTTGTTGTCTCACCGGTGCTCTCGGCGCCCTCCGCGGTGACCGCATTCGTTATTTCGGTATGAACGGGTTAGGGTAATATGAAAGGTTCCGAAATACGTAAAACGTTCCTCGAATTCTTCAGAACGAAGGGGCACGAGATCGTCCCCAGCTCTTCTCTCATCCCCGGAAGCGACCCGACCCTTCTCTTTACGAACGCCGGCATGGTCCAGTTCAAGTCCGTCTTTCTCGGAGAGGAGAAGCTCCCCTTCAGCCGGGCGGCTACGAGCCAGAAGTGCATGAGGGCCGGGGGAAAACACAACGACCTCGAAAACGTCGGGCATACGGCCCGGCACCACACCTTCTTCGAGATGCTGGGCAACTTCTCATTCGGCGATTACTTCAAGAGAGACGCGATCCTTTTTGCCTGGGAGCTGCTCACCGGCCGTTTCGGACTGCCGAAGAAAAAACTCTGGGCAACGGTATATGAGGATGACGACGAGGCGGCCCGGCTGTGGGAAGAGCTCACAGACCTGCCGGCAGATCGGATCGTGCGTCTCGGCGAGAAGGATAATTTCTGGCAGATGGGCGACACCGGTCCCTGCGGCCCCTGCTCCGAGATCATAATAGACCAGGGCAGCGAGGTGGGATGCGGAAGGCCGGACTGTGCCGTCGGCTGCGACTGTGACAGGTACCTCGAGATATGGAACCTCGTCTTCATGCAGTTCGACAGGGACAGGGAGGGAACGCTCAACCCCCTCCCCAGGCCGAGTATCGATACCGGGATGGGGCTCGAAAGGCTTGCCGCCGTCCTGCAGGGCAAACTCAATAATTTCGACTCCGATATCTTTGCGCCGATTCTTTCGGCGATAAGCCGTTTCTCAGGGAAGACGTACGGCTCCGGACAGCAGACGGATACCGCCATGCGGGTCATCGCCGATCATATCAGGGCTGTCACCTTTCTCCTTTCCGAAGGGCTGACGCCTTCGAACGAGGGAAGGGGCTATGTGCTGAGAAGGATCATACGGAGGGCGTCGCGCTACGCGAAGTTCCTCGATATCGACGAGCCGGTGCTCTACAGACTCTGCGATTCGGTCGTCGAGGCGATGTCCGACGCATATCCCGAACTTGCCGACGAGGAAGAGCGCGTCAGGAAGGTCCTTCGGATCGAGGAGGAACGGTTCAACAGGACTCTTGAACAGGGACTCATCATTCTGAATACAGTCATTGAGGATGTGAAACGTGCAGGCCGGAACACTGTCCCCGGGGAGGAACTCTTCAGACTTTATGACACCTTCGGCTTCCCCCTCGACATCGCGAAAGACGTCGCCGCGGAACAGGAACTTACGATCGATGAGCCGGGCTTCCACCGCGAGATGGAACTGCAGAAGACAAAGGCGCGTGCCTCCTGGGTAATGGAAGAGGCCGGTGTCTCCCCGGTGTACAGGGACCTCCTGCAGAAGCACGGGAAGACCGAATTTACGGGCTACGATGCGATGGAATCGGAGTCGACGGTGCTCGGCATCGTCGCTGACGGCAGACAGGTCGACGAAATCGGAGAAGCAACGGTGGGGGAGGTCCTCCTCGACAGGACGCCTTTTTACGCGGAGTCGGGCGGCCAGGTCGGTGACACCGGCGAGATAAAGGCCAAAGGTCTCAGGGCCGGGGTGCTCGACACGAAAAGACCTATGGAGGGATTTTCGCTTCACAAGGTGAAGGTGGTCTACGGATCGCTGAAGACAGGCGCGCGGGTCAGCTGCGAGGTCGACCGGGAGAAGAGGCTTGCGACCATGCGAAACCATACCGCCACGCACCTTCTTCATGCCGCGCTCAGGGACCTGCTGGGCGGCCACGTGAAGCAGGCCGGCTCCTACGTCTCTGCCGAGCGGCTTCGCTTCGACTTCACCCACTTCTCTTCCATCGACGCGAAAACGATCGAAGAGATCGAAGACTCGGTGAATGAGGCCATCCTCAGGAACATAAAGGTCGAAACGGTTGTGATGGAAACGAAGAAGGCGATGGAGTCGGGCGTCATCGCCCTCTTCGGAGAGAAATACGGGAAAGAGGTGAGGGTGGTCTCGGTTGCGGGCGTGAGCTCCGAACTCTGCGGAGGCACCCATGCCGGCGCCACCGGCGATATCGGGCTGTTCAAGATCCTTTCAGAGGGCAGCGTCGCCTCCGGGATAAGAAGAATAGAGGCGGCAACCGGAAAAGGGGCGCTGCATTTCTACAGGAATGAAGAGAGAGAGCTGAAGACTGTCTCCGATCTTCTCAAGACCGCGGAAAATCCATCCGAACGGCTCAGGAAACTCCTGGCCGAAATGAAGGAGCTTGAAAAGGCGGTCGATAAATTCAAAGGGCGGTCGGCTGCAGAGAGTTCTTCGAAGATTCTCGACCGGGCAAAGGAAATCAACGGTGTGAAGGCAGTGGCATCCAGGATCGACGGCCTCTCTCCAAAAGATCTGAGGGTCCTGGCCGACAGTGTGAGGGATGGTCTCGGATCGGGCATTCTCCTGCTTGCGTCGGTGACGGAAGGGCAGGCGTCAATGGTCTCAATGGTGACGAATGACCTCGTTTCCCGGTACAGCGCCGGCGATATCATGAAACAGGTCGCGACCGCTGCCGGGGGAAGGGGCGGCGGAAAACCCGACATTGCGCAGGGCGGCACAAAAGAGACAGACGGACTGGACAAGGCCCTCGAATCATTATACGATATAGTAAAAAAATCAGTGAAGCGCGAAAAGTAAGTAGTGACGGGTAAAAACGACTCCAATTACTGATTTTCAAGGAGGACTCTATGGCACTGTTCGATGTCGTGAGAAATGCACTTCTGGCGGGTTTTGGCGTCCAGGAAAAGGTGAAGGAATTCATTGACGAGCTTGTCAAGAAAGGGGAGCTCAGCGAATCGCAGGGCGCCAAGCTCGTCAAGGAATGGTCGGAGAAGTTCCAGAAGAACACCGACGAGATGAGCAAGAGCCTCAACGAGATGCTCGCGAAGACGCTTTCGAAAATGAATCTTTCAACGAAAGAGGATATCGACAAACTGCATTCAAAGATCGACGCCCTTGCCGAGAGGGTCGGCAAGATCGAGGGTGGCAAGGGATAGACTCCGAAAGGCGGCCACATGCCCTTTAGCCTCCTGAGCATCCGAAGGACTTACAAGAACGTCAACAGGGTAAGACAGATCGTAAATGTCCTTCTGAAGTACGGCTTCGGGAAGCTGATAGACCAGGTCCATCTCAACCGGTTCATCCCTTTCAGAACGCGGCTCAGGGCGTTCGGTCAGTGGCCGCCCCTTAAAAGTCCGACCACACCGGAAAGATTGCGAAAGGCCTTTGCAGAACTCGGTCCGAGTTTCATAAAACTCGCACAGATCCTTTCGACGAGACCCGACCTCATCACCAAGCCCTTTGCCGATGAATTCAAGAAGCTCCAGGACAGGGTGCCACCGTTTCCGTCTGAAGAAGCGAAGAGGATTATCGAAGAGGAGACGGGCCTGCCGATCGATGACATCTTTTCCAAATTGGAGGCCCTGCCGGTGGCGGCGGCCTCCATCGCGCAGGTCCATCACGGAACGCTTCTCGACGGAAGCGACGTGATCATAAAGGTGCAGAGGCCCGGGATCAGGGAACAGATCGAAACGGATATAAACATCCTCACCTCCGTCGCCTGTCTCATGGAACGGTACATTTCCGAAAGCGCATTTTATAACCCGACGGGGATAGTGGAAGAATTTGCCAGGACCGTACGAAAGGAACTGGATTTTACGCAGGAGGCAAGAAACTGCGTCAGGTTCGGAAGAAATTTTTCGGGGAGTCATGACGTATACATTCCGAAAATATTCAGTGAGTTCACGACCGAGAAGATCCTCGTCATGGAACGGATCAACGGGGTAAGGATCGACGACCTGGGGGGGATAACGAAGCTCGGCCTTGACCGCGTGAGACTTGCCCGTGTCGGCGTCGATGCCTATTTCAAACAGATCCTGGAGGACGGCTTTTTCCATGCCGACCCCCACGCCGGAAACATCTTCGCCATGCCCGATGGAAGGATAGGGTTCATGGACTTCGGCATCGTCGGACGCGTATCGCCGGAGCTCCGGGAGACGATGGCAAATACCTTCCTGGCCCTGATACATAAAGACTTCGACAAGCTGATCGAACAATATATCGAACTGGGGCTGGTCCCCGAGCACCTGGACCTCGATGTGTTCAGAAGGGAGTTCAAGGCCGACCTTGCCGATTTTCTGGAACCGCTCTACGGTCTGACGCTGCAGGAGCTGAATTTCGCGGAATACATCGACACCGTAACCCATCTTGCGGTCAAGCATAAGCTGAGGATACCGGCCGACCTTCTGCTCGTAAACAAGGCGATGCTTATACTCGAAAACCTCGGCCGGGAGTTAGACCCGAACTTCAATTTCATCGCCGCCGCCGAGCCATACGCCTCGAAGCTGGTGAGGGAGAGGATACGGCCGGGGAGGCTCTACGAGAAGGCGAGAAAAAACATCATGGAGGTGAGTGATTTCTTCACCCTGTTTCCGAAGCAGATGAAACAGATCATACGGAAGGTCCTGAAGGACGATATTCACCTGAAGATGACCCATGTCGGGCTCGAAAAGCTCATCAGGGACATGGACCGATCGAGCAACCGCATCGCCTTCAGTATGATCATCAGCGCCATACTCCTGAGTTCGGCCATCATGCATGCAATGGGCGTGGGGCCGAGTATTTACGGCATGTCGGTGCTCGGTTTTCTGACATTCGGCTTTGCCTTTATCCTCGGCATCTGGCTCATCGTCTCGATTATCAGGTCAGGGAGGCTTTAGAATATCTTGCCTCGTCATTTTCTCCCCGGGCGGCGTTCATGAGAATCCTCGTTGTCGGCGGTGCGGGGTACATAGGTTCACATATGGTAAGGGAACTCCTTGACAAGGGGTACGACCCGGTTGTTTTCGACAGCCTTGTTACGGGACACGACTGGGCGGTACCGCCGGACAGGCTTGTGCGCGGGGACCTGGCCGACAGGGAGACGTTGGTCTCAGCATTTTCGCGCTACCGGCCGGAGGCGGTCATGCACTTTGCATCGTTTATCGAGGTCGGCGAATCCGTGGCAAATCCGCTCAAGTATTATCACAACAACGTCTCCAATACGGTGAACCTGCTTACGGCGATGGCTGAAGCAGGCGTGAGGCGGTTTGTTTTTTCCTCCACCGCGGCGGTCTACGGAACCCCTTCCGCAGTGCCGATTCCCGAGGACGCGCCGCTGCACCCGGAGAACCCTTATGGGCGCACGAAGCTGATGGTGGAGCAGATGCTTGAGGACTGCAGAAGGGCATGGGGGCTCGGCTATGCTTCTCTGCGCTATTTTAATGCCGCGGGAGCGCACCTGTCCGGGGAAATAGGCGAGGCCCATGAGCCTGAGTCGCACCTGATACCGATTGTTCTGGATGTCGCCCTCGGCAGGAGGGAGGCCGTCACTATAAACGGCGAAGATTACGACACCCCGGACGGAACGTGCATCCGCGATTTCATCCATGTGTGCGATCTGTCGGAGGCTCACACTCTTGCCCTGGAGGCGCTTGCCGATAGAGACGGTATGGCCATGACGTACAACCTGGGCAACGGGAAAGGTTATTCGATAAAAGAGGTGATCGAGGCCTGCCGCGCTGTCACGGATATGCCGATTCCGGTGAAGGTCGGGCAGAGACGGCCGGGCGACCCGTCACGACTGGTGGCATTTTCCACCCGCATCATGAACGATCTGGGATGGCGGCCGCATCATGACAAACTGGGGGAGATTATCGAGAGCGCATGGCGGTGGCACAGGAAGTATCGTGCCTGAGGCGCGGAAAATGAACTGTTGCAATTTGATGTTGCTCTTTTTATAATTGATTCTGTTATGGGGAACACGCAATACTGCCTTTGCTGTGATGAGCAGGTCCCTTTCAGTGTTGTCGAGCGGGATCAGAAGAGGGAAGTCACCTGCGCTTACTGCGGCTTTATCCTCGATGTCCGGAAACTGTGGGAGCAGACGAAGCCTAAGGAAGAGGGCTGCATCCTTGTGGCGGAAGATTCGGCCTATACGAGGAAGATCATCGAAGACATCATACTGGAAAGGAATATTGCCCGGAGTGTCCTTTCTTTCGGAGACGGGCTCGGTATGATATCCGAGTATTCGGCGCTCCTGTCTGCGAAAAGTCCTGTCGGGATTGCGATCATCGACCTGAACATGCCTGTTATGGACGGCCTTACCGCCGCACGAACGATGCGGGCGCTGGAAACCCAGAACAGGGCGCCGCAGGTCCCGATTGTCTTCTTCTCTGCAGAAAAGGCGGACGAGGACCTGAGAAAACAGATGGAAAATCTTCAGCCGGCCAATTACGTCAACAAGGGGGCGAGCCTCGATCCCGAAAATCTCAAGTCGCGCGTGGAGCATCTGCTGGCATATCTGGTGGAAAAATACCATCGCAAGTCGGCCTGACCCGCGTTTTCTTGACTTACTCCGAATTGTATCATTATAATCCAGAGATTTGCCGAAAGTGCCTGTTATGGAAGATACCAACGAACTAATCAAACAGAGAATCAGGAAGATAGACGAACTCAGGGAAATGGGCGTCAAGCCGTTCGGCGACCCTTTTCAGGCATCCGACCACGCTGCTGAGCTGCTCGGCAGGTACGCCGGCGCCACCAGGGAGGACCTCGAAGCCGAGGCCGTTCGGTGCTCCCTTGCCGGGCGGATCGTGGCCTTCCGGGATTTCGGAAAGGCGGCTTTTGCCCATGTGCAGGACGCCTCGGGAAAGATACAGATCTACCTCAAAAGAGACGTCCTCGGCGAGCGGCACAAGCTCCTCAAAAAGCTCGATATCGGCGACATCATCGGTATTCGGGGAAGGCTTTTCAGAACGAAGACGAACGAACTGACCGTCGAGGTAGAAGAGTTCGAGCTGCTTACCAAGTCTGTCAGGCCGCTGCCTGAAAAATGGCATGGCCTGAAGGACGTGGAGACGAGATATCGCCGGCGGTATGTCGACCTCATCGTGAACCCGGAGGTAAGGGAGAATTTCGCCAAGCGGAGCGTGATCATCAAGGGGGTGCGGGACTTTCTCGAATCGAAGGGCTTCATCGAAGTCGAGACCCCGATGATGCACCAGATACCGGGGGGAGCGACGGCAAGGCCCTTCAAAACCCACCACAACGCGCTGGACATCGACCTTTATTTGAGGATAGCCCCTGAGCTGTACCTCAAGAGACTGCTCGTGGGCGGCTATGAGAGGGTCTATGAACTGAACAAGAATTTCCGGAATGAAGGGATATCCACGAGACACAATCCGGAATTTTCGATGCTCGAATTCTATATCGCATACAGGGACTACCACTTTCTCATGTCCTTTACGGAGGAGCTTATCACCGCCGTTGCGATGAAGGCTGCCGGTACATTGAAGATACCTTACGGCGATGATGTAATCGACCTGACTCCGCCGTGGAAGAGGCTGCCGATGCTGGAGGCGCTGATCGAAAGCGGGGTGCCGCAGGATATCCTGAGCGATGCTGAAAGGGCGAAGAAGTGGTCAAGGGAAAACCGGATCGATATACCGGACGGCTCGTCGCTCGGGAAGATCCTGGATGAGATATTCAAGGAGAAGGTCGAGCCCGGCCTGGTGCAGCCGACCTTCATTATCGACCACCCTGTCGAGCTTTCGCCCCTTGCGAAGAGAAAGGCGGACAACCCGGCCCTCGTCGAGAGGTTCGAACTCTTCATCTGTTCGAGGGAGCTCGCAAACGCCTTTTCGGAGCTGAACGACCCCTTTGATCAGAAGGGAAGGTTTATCGAACAGGTGAAGGCGAAACAGGCGGGAGATGAAGAGGCGCACTGGATGGACGAGGATTTCGTCAGGGCCCTCGAATACGGCATGCCGCCCGCTGCGGGCGAAGGCATAGGCATCGACCGGCTCGTGATGCTTCTCACCAATTCGCAGTCGATAAGGGACGTGATCCTTTTCCCGCAATTGAAGCCGGAGGATTAGCTGTCAGCTATCAGCTGTCGGCAGCCAGCTCCAGATGAACCTCCCATACCAGATATTCATAGCACTCAGATACCTGAGGTCAAAGAAGAAGCACAGGGGGCTGTCGGTGAATACTGCCATATCCATCGGCGGAGTGGCCGTCGGGGTTATGGCCCTCCTTGTGGTCCTCGCCGTCATGAGCGGATTCCAGCAGGACCTTCAGAAGAAGATCCTCGGCGCAAACGCCCATATCATCATCCGCGACTACAGGGGCGGCATGTCGGGATACGACAGGGTGGCCTCGGTCCTGGAAAATCAAAAGGACGTTGTCTCCTTTGCCCCCTTCGTTCTCGGACAGGTGATGGTTTCATATGAGAAGAGGGCGCACGGAGTCTATCTCAGGGGAATAGAGCCGGACGTCGAGAGGAAGACGACCGACATTATCCGGCACATAAAAGAAGGAAGTTTCGAAGGTCTCTCGGAGAGCTCCGGACTTCCCGGTATTATCCTCGGCGGCGAGCTTGCCGCGAACCTCGGGGTATTCGTAGGGGACACGATAAACATCGTTTCACCGATCGGGGAGATCGGCCCGATGGGGATGCTTCCGAAGGTGAAGCAGTTCAAGGTTGTGGGGATCTTCGAGATCGGCATGTTCGAGTACGATTCGAACCTCGTGCTGACGGGCATGAAGGCCGCACAGGATTTCTTCGGGATGGGCAACGACATAAGCGGCGTCGAGGTGCGGCTCGACGATATCTATAAAGCCCCGCAAGTGACGAAGCGCCTTCAGTCCGAGCTCGGGTTTCCTTACGAGGTGATGGACTGGATGGCGATGAACAAGAACCTCTTTTCGGCGCTCCGGCTCGAAAAATTCGCGATGTTCGTGATCCTCGTGCTGATCGTGCTGGTGGCGTCATTCAATATCATCAGCAACCTCATAATGAACGTAATTGAAAAGAGCAGGGAGATAGCGATACTGAAGGCGATGGGCGCTACGAACTCCGGGATCATGACCGTTTTCATGCTCCAGGGGCTTTTTATCGGCCTGATCGGCACGATCATCGGCATCACGGGAGGATTCCTTTTGGGATACGTCCTCAACACGTATCAGCTCATAAAGCTTCCGGCAGACGTCTACTATCTGAACCATCTGCCGGTGCTGATGAAATTTTCCGATTTCATCATGATATCGACATCGGCAATCCTCATAAGCTTCCTCGCCACACTTTATCCCGCATGGCAGGCGGCGAAGCTTGACCCGGTCGAGCCGCTGAGGTATGAGTAATGGCCATGGCGGAACTTCTGGAGGCGCGCGAGATCGTCAAGTCGTTCAGGACCGAGGCGGGGGAGCTCACGGTGCTGAAGGGTATCAGTGCAGGGATACAGGCAGGAGAGATGGTTGGCGTCATCGGGGCATCGGGCGCGGGCAAGAGCACGTTCCTTCACATCCTCGGCGCCCTGGACAGACCTTCATCGGGCAGGGTGCTGTTTCAGGGAAAGGACATATCGACACTCGATGAAAAGGCGCTTGCCCGGTTCAGGAATATGAGCATCGGCTTCGTCTTCCAGTTCCACCACCTGCTTCCCGAGTTCAACTCGCTCGAAAACGTGGTGCTGCCGGGCATGATAGGAGGAATGGACGTGCGGGAGACGCAGGAGAGGGCGAAACAGGTCCTCGGAGAGCTCGGCCTTTCAAGGAGGATGCACCACAGACCGGGAGAGCTCTCGGGAGGCGAGCAACAACGCGTTGCCGTGGCACGGGCGCTTATCCGGAACCCGCAGGTTGTCCTTGCCGATGAACCGACGGGTAATCTCGACACCGCCACGGGCAATGAACTCTTCGAGCTATTTCTCGAACTGAACAGGAAAAAGGGAATCGCCTTCGTCGTTGTCACCCACAACAAGTCCCTCTCGGACCGCTGTCACAGGGTCCTGGAAATGGCCGACGGAAGATTTGTTGAGTAGGGGCAATTCATGAATTGCCCCTGCTGCGAGGCAGGCGTCGCCGCTGCTTCCTGAATTTTTTCCTGAGCGCCTTCTCGACGGGCGGGGGAACGAGTTCCGACACAGGGCCTCCGAGTGAGGCTATCTCCTTTACAATCGTCGCCGTCAGGAAGGAATATTCCTCGCTCGGCATCATGAACACGGTCTCGATCCCGGGGTTCAGTCTCCGGTTCATCAGCGCCATCTGGAGTTCATATTCGAAGTCCGACACCGCGCGCAGCCCCCGGATAATGGCGGTACCCCTCCTGCTTTTCACGTAATCGACAAGGAGTCCGCCGAATACCTCCGTCTTCACCCTGTCGTATCCCGCGAGAGATCTATCGATGAGCGAGAGGCGTTCCCTGACGGTGAAGAGGGGCTTCTTTTTCATGCTCGGCGCAAGAGCTACGATGACTTCATCGAAAGCCCTCAGGCTCCTCACAACGAGGTCCAGATGACCGTTCGTAAAGGGGTCGAACGTTCCCGGATAAATCGCGATTGTTTTCATGGCGCCTTCCTGTATAAAGTGAGTGACGTGTCCCCGTACCGGTAGCTCTTCACCAGTTTCAACGACAGGGGGATAAAGGTCAGGGATTTTCTTGACGGATGCTCAGCGATGAGGCATCCCCCCGGTTTCAGAATGTCGTGCAGATCGATGAAGTGAATGATTTTCTCCATCTCCTCCGAGGCATACGGCGGATCGGCGAAGATGATATCGAAGCCGGTACCGGAACCCGACGCCTTTGCCAGAAAGCGGAGCGCCTCGTCCCGGGAGGAAAACGCCCTGCCGCCGAGGCCCAGCGTGCCTATGGTATCGTTGAGCGCGCGAAAGCGGACCGGGTTGGACTCTACGAGATATGCCTTTTCCGCGCCCCGCGAAAGCGCCTCGAAACCTACGGTGCCGGTACCCGCGCAGAGGTCAAGGAAAACCGCACCCGCGATGTCGTTTCTCAGGATGTCGAAGATCGCCTCCCTGACCTTTGCCGACGTCGGTCTCAGTGCATCTCCGGCCTTTCCCCTGAACGCCTTCCGCGAGCCGGTCTTCCTGCCTTTGAGTCCTCCACTTGAAATTCTCACACCTGTTCCCCGGAAAACGCCGACAATCAGGGCTATTTTTGTGTCTTCAGAGTTACCACGCCGGTCTGCGGATCATAATCGTACCTGGAGATATCCACCCGGGAGCCCATTATGCCTTCCAGGTCCTTAAGGCTTGCCGGATACGCTCCGTTGGCAGCGTGGTATGCCTGGATGCTCTGTCTGACCGCATCGAGATTTGCCGTCTCTGCCGCGTTCCCGGCCCTCTTCACGGCGCCTGCGTAGACATCGACAGGGTTTGCCTGCTTGCTGTCGCACGCCGGCAGGATGACCGAACTCAATATGAACAGGAGAAGGAGACACCTTTTCAAGTACATCATGCATTATTTTATTCGGCGGCGGCGGTTATGTCAAAGGGTATGTATCGGCGGCATGCCTCTTTTCAGTGTGCCCGGGACGGGCATTAAAACAGGTTCAGTCGTTATGTTATGATTGATGGAGCAATATTCATTTCCGGCATATCGTGGCGAAGGATAGAAAGAAGAAAAAACAGTCTCCCTCGAAAGATGCCCCTGCCGCCGGCGGGTCGTCGGCAAGAAGGACTTTATGGCTTCCGATATCGGCAATCGCGGCGGCCTGTCTTTCGGTGTATTTCAACGCGCTTTCAAACGGTTTTGTCTATGACGACAGGTTCCAGGTAGTAGAAAACCAGTGGATCAAGCACATACGGTACATACCCGAAATATTTTCCAAAAGCGTATGGAGCTTTCAGAAAGAGGCGCTCGTTTCCAACTATTACAGGCCTCTGATGCACATTATCTACATGCTCGACTACCAGGTTTTCGGGCTGAGACCATGGGGCTTTCACTTCGTGAATATTCTCTTCCATACCGGTGTTTCCGTTCTTGTGTTCCTGATTGTGAGGAAACTCCTAGGTGAGTCCCGTCCCTCCGCTGCACATCCGGATGTGCTTCCCCCGCTTGCGGCGGCCCTTTTTTTTGCCGTTAACCCCATCCATACGGAATCGGTAACATGGGTCGCGGGCGTTCCGGATGTCTCCTTCTCGTTCTTTTATCTCCTTTCTTTTTATCTCTACATGCGATACCGGGCCGGGCATAAAAGGGGTTATATACTTTCCCTGGTGTCATTTTTTGCCGCTGCTCTCTGCAAAGAGACTGCTTTGACCCTGCCGATCATTATTGCGCTTTACGATCACGGCTTCAGGAAGTCCGGGGGCAGCTACGTCGGGTCGCTCAAGAGATACGCCCCGTTCCTCGGTGTCGCGGGCGTGTATTTTCTTATGAGGCTCCACGCCCTTCGCGGGCTGGCACCGATAGCATCGTACGGGGACTTGACGGGATATCAGGATTTCATCAACGTCTTCCCGCTCTTCGGTCAGTATCTCGATATGCTCGTACTGCCGGTCCGTTTGAACCTCTGGCATACCTTTCATCCGATCCGCTCCCTGTTTGAGGCGCGGGGGCTCCTTTCCCTTGCGGTCACCTCGGCATTTTTCTTTGTTGCTGCTGTCTCATTTCGCAGAAACAGGCCGGTCTTTTTCGGTCTCATGCTTATCGTTGTCCCGCTTCTCCCTGTATTTTATATCCCGGCCATAGGCGGAAAACCCTTTGCCGAGAGATATCTTTATCTGCCGTCCCTGGGGCTTGCGATGCTTTTTGCGCTTTGTCTTGCGTGGGCAAGAGAGGGTAATCGCAGGCCTGCGACCGCATTGACCGTCGCCGCATCGGTTCTCACGGCAGTATTTGCCGTCGGCACGATAAACAGAAATACGGTCTGGAAGGACAACTATTCCCTTTTTTCCGATACGGTGAATAAGGCTCCCCGGATCGCAATTCTCCGAATCAGTCTCGGCAATGCCATGGCGGCAGGAGGCCGGATCGACGACGCCATGGAACAGTATCGGATTGCACTGACGCTCGATCCCGGAGGCAGTGACGCCTATGCCAAGGCGCACCTGAATCTCGGCGCGGCCTACGGAAAGAAGGGGATGATCGACAGTGCGGTGAAGGAACTCCGGATCGCACGTGCCCTCGATCCGCGCGACCCGGAAATTTACAACAATCTCGGCATCGCGTATGCCTTAATGGGACGGCTGAATGATGCGATGGATTCTTTCCTGGCAGCTGTGCGATTGAATCCCTATTACGTGAAGGCCCACAATAATCTCGGGACCTCCTACATGCAGAAAGGATCGGTGGACAAGGCCGTTGAAGAGTACAGGACCGCGCTTTCGATAAATCCTGAAGATGCCGAGGCCCACGACAAACTCGGCAACGCCTATCGCATATCGGGACTGCCGGGGGATGCGGTTCGAGAGCTCCGAACCGCCGTAGCGCTGGATCCCTCCAGTCAGTCCTACCGCAGCGATCTCTCGCGGGCCATTGAGGCGGGCGGCGCAGCGCAACGCGGACAGCGGAAGACGGGGAGAGGGGGGGCTGAACGGGAGTGAATCGTCAGGCAATGAACGGCCGTGAAATCTTTCTCGTATCCACGCCGCTGTAATTTCCCGCCTTCAACGCCTTGATGAAATTGTCCGGTGTTATTTCGTCGTAGAACTCCGTATAACAGGATCCGACTTCTTCCGGCGCATGCGCATCTGAACCCCCCGTAAAAGGAAGATGAAGATATTTGGCGGTCTCGATAGCTTTTGCGTTAAAGGCGTGCAGGTTGCAGCCGTTGTACCCTTCCACTGCGCAGATGCCCTTCAACCGGCTGACGGAATCGCCCATTCCCGTGCCTCTTCGGAACGGGTGGGAAGGTATCACGACGCCTCCCGAGCGCGAGACAACCCTCACGACCTCTTCGGCAGGGTAATGTTTGATGGACAATTCGTCCGTATCCGCTCCGAAGATAAGGCAATGCCCTTCGGCGGAAGAGAATTCCACCCCTCTGAAGATCATGATCCTGTCCGCGTACTTTTCCCTCAGCCGCTCCACCGGTGCTGAGGCTTCGTAGGAATAATGTTCGGTGAAGGCGATCCCGTCGAGGCCCAGTCGAAGCGCCTCCATGACGGACTCTTCGGGGTCGGAATCATTGTCTCCGCTGTATCTTGAGTGGACGTGAAGATCTATCCTGAATTTCATGACTTTTAATAATAACAGCCGGAGAGACATCCGCACAACGTAGGAGGGTCCGGAATGGCGTGGAGGGCTCCGGCGTCAGATATCGTAGTTTCCTTCGAGGAAATTGTTCCTGTATCGTTCGACTGAGGCATCGTCATGGAGGAGGGCGTCGAGCTGCCTTGTGAAGGCGATCAGCCTCCCCGCCCGGTCGAGGAGAATTTCCATCTCATCGCGTTTGACGTTCGAAAGTCTCGCGACGATGAGGTCCCCCTTTGTCTTTATATTGAATCCGTAATCTTTCAGTATATAGGCGATGAGTTGAATCCTCCGCGAGCGTTTTGAAATGTCCGTTGCGCCGCCCACGAAAC
The DNA here is from genome assembly GCA_046704045.1 of Thermodesulfovibrionales bacterium. Lineage (GTDB taxonomy): Bacteria > Nitrospirota > Thermodesulfovibrionia > Thermodesulfovibrionales > UBA6898 > JAWOKY01. Next base: position 26,550 of record JBJKSM010000193.1, read on the forward strand.
GGAAGTAGACATGATTGTACCTCGCGGTTTCACTGCAGTAACAATCGATCATATTGAAGTGATAACCGAAACGGAGGCTCAGGTTCATGTATTCCTTCGAAATGACCGCGATGTTAAACCCGACATACTCGCTTCTGTCTGCGGTGAGATCGGGCATCCGAATCATGCTCGAAAGGAAATCGTTCACCTTCAGTGAGACCGCTTCCGAGTGCCAGACGCCGGGATGCATCATACCTTTGACTACCGCCCTGAGGGGGATGGAAACAACGTCTTCGAACGTCGCCCTGTCTTTGCCTCCCGGAAGGGAAAGCCCCCCGTCGATATCGATTACGATGATATCCGCGGGTATCGGGATATCGAGCTTCACCGCGGCATTCTTTTTCAGCATCCTGTCTCCGTAACGCGCCCCTTCGATCAGTCCCGCCACGGACTTTTCATGAATGAACCTGAGCACATCGTGCATCGTCTTGCACCCTTCGGGGGTAAAATTGTCGAGCAGCGGGTCGACGAGGTTGAGAGGCGAGATGAAGCGAAGGATATATCTCTGCCTGCGGTATTCATAGAGGCGCTCCATTTTCATTACGGCGGCGTCCTCAGTTTCGATCAGCTCTCTCACTACGCCGGCGTAGACCCTTATTCCATCTTCGTCGACGTGAAGCGTCACTTTTCCCCCGTCTTTCAGCAGAGAGCTTGCCTCTCCGGTGTTGACCGCGGTGGGGACCCTGAATTCCCTGCACAGCGACGCCATATGACTGGTCGGTGTCCCCACATCCGTGATGATTGCTGAAGCGAACGGCATGACACGAACGAAATCAGACGAGTCGTGCCTTGCCACAAGCACCGCCCCTTTCGGGAAGCTTGCAAGATCCTCCGGTTTCCTCACGACAAAGACCCTGCCGCCTCCGGCGCCTTTCTGGACCGGAAGCCCCCTGTTTTTCATTAGTATCTCCAAGGGTCGTGTCGGGCGTTTGGACACCCGGCCCGCGCCGCTCTCTTCGGGGATTGCGAGCGGTCTCGCCTGAAGAAAATATATTGTCCCGGCCTTGTCTGTCGCCCATTCAATGTCCATCGGTCTGCGGAAGTGCCTTTCGATCGCCACCGCATTTACGGCGATTTCAAGCACCGCCTCGTCGCTGAGAGTGAGCGCCTGCCGCAGTTCCGGGGGCACGGGGACTGCGGCGGTTTTCCCTCCCTTCCTGCCTGTAACCATAGCCTCTTTCGTGCCGGCCCGCCTTGTTTCCAGCCTCAGAGGCGTCTCTTTTCTCACAACGAAAAGGTCCGCATCCGTCTTTCCTTCGACGACGGACGCGCCCAGACCTGGAGCTGAGTTGATGACGAGTGTATCGGGGTGGCCGGCGGGGTTCGAAGAGTAGGTTTACCCGCTTTGGCCCGCAAACACCAATAACAAGCAGCTTAACCCCATCATTATATTTGTCGGGGGG
>JBJKSM010000194.1:0-4084 GCA_046704045.1 Thermodesulfovibrionales bacterium
GCGGGTCTTATCGGACTTGCCGATGTTTACGGGTCTTTATAATTTACGAACCGCCGTATGCCGAACGGCACGTACGGTGGTGTGAGAGGACGGCAGGTGAAATAATCACCTGCCTCCTACTCGATTGCTCCCGCTGCGTCGACTGCAGTGCCACTTTCTCTTCCCTTGAGGAAATCCGCTTTCTATGACGCGTATCATACAAAACCTGAAATCAAAAGTTTATAGTTGAGTAAAGCTGCAGTTGGCATGCTCACAGGAAATCTCGCTCAGGAGGTCATCATGTTTTGTTATCAGTGTGAACAGGCGGCGCATTCAAAGGGATGCACGAAAATAGGGGTCTGCGGAAAGAACGAGGAGGTATCGGCCCTGCAGGATCTGCTCATCTATTCGCTGAAGGGGTTGTCGCTGCATGCGGCGGAGGCGGGAAAACTCGGCATAAACGACCATGACGTAAACGTCTTCACGGCCAAGGCTCTTTTTTCAACCCTTACCAACGTAGACTTCGATCCTGCCCGTTTCGCGGCGCTTATCGGAAAGTCCGCCGAGCTTCGTGAAGGTCTGAGGGCAAAAGTGGCGGCGGTCGGAGGGGGGACGACCTTTTCGGACAAGAGTGCGTCGTTCACCGCTGCTTCCGGTATTGCGGATCTCGTCAAACAGGGGCAGAAGGTCACTGAGCATGTGCCCGACCGGTGTCTCGATCCCGACATACAGTCCCTGCAGGATATCGTGCTTTATGGATTGAAGGGCCTGGCCGCGTATGCCGACCATGCCGCCATCCTCGGACGGGAGGACGATACCGTCTATGCATTCATGCACGAGGCCTTTGCGGCGATGTCGCGGACGGATCTCGGGGTGAATGACTGGATCGGCCTTGCGATGAAATGCGGCGAAATAAACCTCAGGACGATGGAACTGCTCGATGCTGCCAACACAGGCACGTACGGGCACCCGGTTCCGACGAAAGTCCCCCTCGGCGCCGCGAAGGGGAAGGCGATCCTGGTTTCGGGTCACGACCTCAAAGACCTTGATGAACTGTTAAGGCAGACGGAGGGCAAGGGCATTCATGTCTATACCCACGGAGAGATGCTCCCGGCGCACGGATATCCCGGGCTGAAGCGGCATACCCACCTCTACGGACACTACGGCACCGCCTGGCAGAACCAGCATAAGGAGTTCAGCCGGTTTCCCGGCGCTGTCTTGATGACAACCAACTGTCTTCAAAAGCCGCTCGATTCGTACCGCTACAATATCTTCACCTGCGGCCTGGTGGGCTGGCCCGGCGTAAGGCACATTACGGACCGCGATTTCACGCCGGTAATTGAAAAGGCCCTTGAATTGCCCGGCTTTGCCGAAGACGGGACGCAAAGGGAGGTGACGACCGGGTTTGCGAGGAACGCCGTTTTAGGGGTTGCGGAGACGATAATCGAGGCGGTGAAGAACAGGCAGATACGCCATTTCTTCCTTGTCGGAGGGTGCGACGGCGCAAAACCGGGAAGGAACTACTACACTGAATTCGTGGAAAAGACGCCGAAGGATACGGTGGTGATGACCCTGGCATGCGGCAAATTCAGGTTCTTCGACAGGGAGCTCGGGACTATCGGGGGAATCCCGAGGCTGCTGGACATGGGCCAGTGCAACGACGCGTACTCCGCCATACGGGTGGCCCTCGCCCTTGCCGACGCCTTCAATGTCGGCGTGGACGAGCTGCCTCTTTCGCTTATCCTGTCATGGTATGAACAGAAGGCTGTGGCGATACTGCTGACACTGCTCTACCTGGGAATAAAGGACATACGCCTCGGGCCGACGCTTCCGGCATTCATCACGCCGAACGTGCTCGGAGTGCTGGTGAAGAACTTCGGCATAAAGCCTATAGCCTCAACGCCCGAGGAAGACCTGAAGACGATCCTTGGCGCAAACGGCTTATAATAGCGGCATAAGGACAATGCTGCCAGCTTCATAAAGAGGCCCTGATCCGGGCCTCTTTAGCCGTTTGGAGCGAAATTGACTTTTGGATCGGCGCTGAAGTATGTTAAATGCTTCGGGGCGTAGCGCAGCCTGGCTAGCGCACCTGCCTTGGGAGCAGGGGGTCGGAGGTTCGAATCCTCTCGCCCCGACCAATCGGCAGATTCCATATTCGATTCAATGATGCGGCGGGGGCAAAGGTCGGTGCACCTTCGACGTCAGCTCTTCTTGAGCAACGCCCAGTCTACCATAAGCTCCACGGGGGCCTTGTCGTCCGTTAGCGCCGGATACCTGTTATCGTAAGCGGCTTCCCTGACATTTCCGAGCATGTATGCCCCGATCTCCTGCAGTTTTGTCCCTACGGATCTTACAAGAGAGCTGAAATCAATGCTCCTGTCGGAGGCGACTACTATATCGTTGAACGAATCGGGAACCCTCATCACGTAAACGTGTGCAAAGTCGATATGGAGGGTATTGGTAATGCTGTTGAGCAGTTGCGAGTTACCGTTGAACGCAGCGACATTCATCGCCACCATTCCTCCGTCGGCCAGCGTCCTTTTCACCTGGTCGAAGAATTCCACTGTCGTAAGATAGAAGGGTACGTAGAGCTGCCGGGTATACGCGTCGATAATAACGGTATCGTATTTTTTATTCCCGGCGAGGCTTTCGAAGATGCGGCCGTCCATGTTATATACCCTGGCGGCCGGGGTAAGGTGAAAGTATTTTCTGGCAATTTGAATTGTCTTGGGGTCTATTTCGACGGCCGTCACTCTTATGGCCGGGTGGAAATAGTGGAGCTGGTCTGCGATGGTACCTCCGCCGAGGCCGATGAGAAGCGCGCTTCCTGCCTGATTCGTGGAAAGGTACGGCAGAAGCGAAAAATAATCGAAGTACAAGCCGGTGAGGATACCGTCTTTACTCACAGCCGACTGGGGGCCTACCCCGTCGTTGTACACAAGGTACCGGTATCGGTCATGGTCTCTTACCTCGATGTATTCATATGCGGACTCGGTATTGTAAATCTCCCCCCGCGCCTCCCGCGGCGGCGGAACAGGGACCAGAAACGGAATGATCACGGCTGCGGACACGAAAGAGTATTTCCATGCGGCAAAGCCCGCGATCGAGACGAGGAACTGGCAGGCCGCAAAAAACAATATAGTCTTGCCGGTGCCGAAGGTGGGGATGAAGATCAGAACCGGAAGAAATGTCCCGACGATACTCCCGATGGTAGATATCCCGAAGATGCGGCCGGTTGAGCCGCCGATATGGTCGTCCCGCGCGATAAGCCGTATGAGAAAGGGACTCGTCATCCCCATGATTACGACTGGCAGGGAGAACAGCAGTGCAATGGTCGCAAGCGAGCCGAAGAAGATGTATGAAAAGGACGAGTTGAAGCCCTTCATGGTCGATACTATGGCTCCCGCCAGAGACGGCGCCACAAAGGGGATGAGAAAGAGGAGGAGAGAGGCCAGGACAAGGAGCTTGAGGAGAATGTCAAGCCGGGGTCTGCTGTCGGCAAGCTTTCCCCCGGCCATATATCCGATTGAAAGCGCTATCATGATTACGCCGATAATGTTCGTCCATACAAACGTGGAAGTGCCGAAGAACGGCGCCATGAGTCTGGACGCAGAAAGTTCGACGGCCATTATGCACATGCCGGAAAAAAAGGCGAGCACGTACACATATGGCGTACTTGCACGTGCGCCTGTCGGCACCTCGCCCGTGGTGATACCTGCATTCTTCACGTTGTCGCAGCCCTCAATGGCACCATATGATATTTAAAGGTTTTCACCCTGGATTAGTCAACCGTATGGTCCTGCGGCGCCGTTCTTTAACACTGATACCTCATCAGCCCCTGCGACCGCGATTATATGAGTCAGCCGGGGATGCGGCAGCAGAATACCGAAACGTGCAACTTCTTCAGCATTTGACCGGATCTCCGGAAATCCTTTAGAATCAAGCACGCGAGAGTGGCGGAACTGGCAGACGCGCTGGACTTAGGATCCAGTGGAGCAATCCGTAGGGGTTCGACTCCCCTCTCTCGCACCATAATCTCCCGGGTCTCCATAACGTCACAAGCTGCCTTTATGTGCTGCAGGAATCACTGCTGTTCATTGCCCTG
>JBJKSM010000195.1:0-31206 GCA_046704045.1 Thermodesulfovibrionales bacterium
ATTTGTAGCCGAACCCCGAGATTTTGCCGTTGCCTGCCAGCTCGAAATTCTGGTGGGTGAAGTCGAGCCTGGGAAGGTTCAGAAGGGTGTAATTGACGCCGATGGTATTTTTGTCGTCGATCTTGTAGGTGACGATGCCGACGTAACCGTCGAGGTCCGTGTTATTGTCGAACATGGAATTTCCGACGGCAGCCGTCTTGACAGCATTGTTGGCAGCGTAAAATGTGGGAATGGCATAAGGATCGCCGTCTCCTGCGAGTTTAATCGTGAGCAGGTCAGCCTCTACTCCCTTTGCGGGGTTGGCATATAGAACAATAGCGTCGTCCCCGAACTTCGTATGATCGAAGAAGGTCCTGTTGCCAAGGGCAAGAGGCATATGGCCAATCTTTATTCCCGCGGGCAGCCCGAGAAGACCGGAGCCGCTGTACATGATCCATGCCTGCAGGATGCTCATGCCTGCAGGTTTCGCATCGAAATTGCCCCAGTAGAATTTATCGGTCGACTTGCCGGCGCTCGTCTCGCCAGATTCGAGCTGAACGAATCCCTCGACGTTCGGCGTCACTTTCGCGGCAAGGGACAACCGCACTCTCTCGTCATACCAGGCAGCGGAAGGCACATTGACAGGCAACAATGCGCTATCGATATTGTCATAATACCAGCCCCTCACCCTCAATTCACCGCCGAGGGTTATCTGTGTTGCGCCCCCCCCGACGACCGCCTGGGTCTCGGACGGGATCACGGCGTGGATGGCGAAGGCGCTGGCTGCAAAACTCAATAAGAATAGTGTGGATAAAAGGACAGCAATCGCTTTTTTCAATATTCTGTTTCCTCCTTTGCAGATGTGGCAGGACGTAAAAGGCGGGCCTTTCGGCCCGCCTTTTACTCAATTGCGCCATGCATAGCGCGTGGAGTTAGAAGCTGAGAGTGATCTGGTGCATGAGAACGACAGGATTCTTTACAACGTCGGAGCCTAACACGTCTTTATAAAAGCTTCCAGCGTGCATGTAGCCACCGTCAACTTCGTAGGTAAGGTTCTTCGCGATGTTGTAAGCGATCTTTGCATCGAGTTCCCAGCCGATGCTCTTCGAAACGCTGTGTTTTAATGCTTCTTCAAAGGCATCCGTCTTCGAAGCTCTCAGAATGTAGCCGTCAACAGAGGCGGTCAGATCCTTGACCGGTTTTACGTCAAAGCCGAGGTTATAAACGGTTGTGTTAGCAAAACCAGTATCAAGGCCGTTACCCGTTCCATTCGTAAATTCACCTGAGACAATTGATGCTGTTCTCAGTGAATTGTCATAAACCAAGGCGAAGTGCTGATCTTCGCCGAGGAACGTTATCAACACGTTAACGTCGTTGGTATTGGCTTTCTGGCCGCTTCCATAGGCGAACATGCCCCTGAGGTTGACAGGATCAAGCTCGTAATTCAGACCTACCATGGCGGCCCAGCCTTTTGCCTTAGATTTCGCCCCCGTGGCGGGATCAGTGATCACGTTGCCAAACTGAACGTCAGCCGAATACTTGTAGCCCAGACCGGAGACGTTGCCGTTGCCGGCAAGTTCGAGGTTCTGGAGGCTGAGCTCGTTGAACGGAAATGAAGCGAGCGAGGTCGAGGGCTGGTTGAGGTAGGTGTAGTTCACGCCGATCGTGTTCTTGTCGTCGATCTTGTAGGTGACGATGCCGACATAACCGTCCGTGTGGTCGGTATTCTGAGATATGAAGCCCTCGTTGAACTTGATGGCAAGAAGGTCTGCCTCCATCTCCTTCATCGGGTTGGCAAAAAGCACGATCGCGTCGTCGCCATACTTTCTGTGATCAAAGAAGACCCCCTGACCAAGGGCAAGAGGCATATGACCGATCTTCATGCCGGCAGGGATTCCGAGGAGGCCGGAGCCGCTGTACATGATCCACGCCTGAAGGATCTTGAGCGTGTCAGGCTTGGCGTCGAAGTTGCCCCATACATATGAGTCGTTATGGATGCTGTTTCCGTTAATATTGGCGGTTTCGAGCTGCACGAAGCCTTCGACGTTCGGGGTTACCTTTGCGTCGAGGGAGAGTCTCACCCTTTCGTCATACCATGCTGCAGAGTTCGTCTTAACAGGCAAGAATGTTCCATTGGCAATGTCGATATTGTCCTCATACCAGCCCCTTACCCTCAACTCGCCTCCGAGGGTGATCTGGGTCGTGCCAGGCGCAACAACCGCCTGGGTCTCAGACGGGATCTCGGCGTGTATGGCGAACGCGCTGGCCGCAAAGCTGAGTAAGAATGCTGCGGCAAAAAAGATTGTAAAAATTTTCTTCAATGTAATGTTCCTCCTTCTTTGAAGTTGGAAGCCGGCTTAATTGTCCGGCCATTAATTATCCGCCGATGGCGGATTTGATCCCACATATACTTCTTTTGCCGTTACCTATCACCTCCCCTTCGTATTTTTGCTTCCGTATGAAAGCTTCTTCTATGAAAAAAATTAATCTTCCCGGAAATTTTGAATTTATATCATTCATCCCTTCACTTTGTCAAGATATTTCATGCCCTCTGTTACATGCCCGTGACATGACGGTTACAAGGCTGTTACATAGCAAGCAAGAAGAAGGCCAACTCTTTCGGCGCACAGCCATTTTTTATTTGACTGAATTTATATCGTATTTACTGCAAGTTACTTATTTGCGCAATTTCCCGGGGTTTTCCTCCCGGCTGTGTCATGTATCTATTTTTCAACACACCTTTGCAAATTTAGGACACCGGGAAGCGATGCAGGGCAGGTTCTGTGCCTGCCCTGCCTTATGGCCCGCAAAAAAGTGCACCCACAAGAGTTGTCCCTTTCAGCTCCCAAATTCCTGCCGATATTGCCACTTAGCCGCCGCCCCTTTCACTCTTGTGCTAAAATTATCCGTATGCTCAAAATCATCCACAAGTCGGTCTTCAGGGAACTTTTTTTTACCTTTTTATTAACAACCGCCTTTCTAAATTCCGTCCTCATGATGGAAAAACTGCTAAGGCTCAGCAAACTCCTGGCCGGCGTCGGCGCCACTGTACCCGACATCACTAAGATAATACTGTTCCTCCAGCCCCAGCTTCTTATCCTTACCATACCGATGTCGCTGCTGTTGACCACCCTGCTTGTCTACGGAAGGATGCACATCGACAGCGAGATCATCGTCCTCAGGGCGAGCGGCATGGATTTCTTCGGGATCTCCCGGCCGGTGATGCTCCTGGGAATCCTCTGCCTTGCCGCCGGCATCGCCGTGAGTTTCTATCTCGGACCGGCAAGCGGGGTGAAGCTGCGGCAGCAGATAACGAAGACGATCTCGTCGCGGGCGCCCCTTGCGATAGAAGAAGGCACCTTCAACACTTCGTTCAAAGACATGGTAATAATAGTCAGAGGGAAAAAATCCCAGGACACCCTCGAAGACATTTTCATTTACGACGCCCGCGCCAAGGCCGAGCCGAAGGTGCTTATGGCAAAGGAAGGAAGGGTCTTCATGCAGGGCGGGTTCGATATCGGCCTCGACCTGAAGGACGGGTACATCAACATCACCAGGGGGGACAACACCACCGAACTTTTTTTCGACAGATACAGGATGCTGCTGAGCCTCGACTCCGAATCGCCTGCGCCGAACAAGATCGAGTTCACTCCGTCTCAGCTTCTCGAAAAGGCCGGGGCCGCAGGATCGAGAAGGGACAGGACGGCGCTCCTTCTTGAATTCAACCGCAGGCTCTCTCTCCCGGCCGTCTGTCTCATCCTCATATTTCTCGGCCCTTCTCTTTCGGTGCTCTCGGGAAAATCCGGCAAGCTCGGGGGGCTTGCGATAGGACTGGCCGTCTTCGCCGGGTATTATATGCTGCTGCTTTACGGCGAAAGCCTCGCAACAGCGGGCAGGGTCCCCTATTATGTCGGGGCATGGGCGCCCGCATTCCTCCTCGGGTTGCTGGCGTCTTTCCTGTTTGCAAAGGAAACCGCGAGATGAAGTTCGTCCAGCGGCTTTTCCTGAAAGACTTCCTTAAACTTCTGTCAATGCTCGTCCTCGGACTGTCGGCTATCTTCAGCCTCATTGACCTTTCGGGCAAGCTCGACTCCTTCATCCAGGGCAAGCCTTCCGTGCAAAGCCTCGTCCTGTACGCTGTCTACAACATGCCGAGGTTCTTCATCTACCTGCTGCCCATGGCCGTCCTTATCTGCAGCCTCTTCACCTTCAGCCAGGCGTTCCGCAGAAAGGAGATAGTGGCGATAAGGACGGCGGGCGGGAGGTTGAAGTCGCTTTTCACCCCCTTCGTCGCGGCGGGCATATGCCTGAGCATCATAGCCTTCCTTATGGGCGAGATGGTGCTGCCTGATTTTTCAAGGAGGTCCGTAGAACTGCGGAACACGCTTTCGGGGAAATCGAAAAAAATCTCCTTCAACGAAGGCGCGCTCTGGCTGAAAGACAAAGAAGGTTCGCCGGTAAAAATTGACCTCTATGTCGAAGACGGGAAGCTGGCGGAGGGGATCGGCATTTTCGTCACGGGAAAGGGTTTTCTGAAAGAAGAAATCATGGCACGGAAGGCACGCTGGAACGGACGCACGTGGATACTGGAGGGTGTCAGGAAATACGACATGAGGACCGGGAAGGTGGAGCGCCTGCGTACGATGGAATATCCGGACCTCGGTTCGCCGGACCTCTTCAGCGAGGACATCAGGAAACCCGAGGAAATGGGCATCACGGAACTATACCGTTATATGCGGAAACTAAAGAACGCCGGGTTCAGTGACACAAAACTCGCCGTCGATATAAACTCCAAGATATCCTTTCCCCTGATAAACTTTTTCATGATACTCCTCGGCATCTCGCTGGCATTGCGGATGAACCTGGGAGGGGGCCTCTTCAGCGCAGGTCTGGGCCTCCTCATCGGCCTCTGTTACTGGTTCGGCTTCACCTTCCTGCTTTCGATGGGCTATGCCGGGATCATGCCGCCGGTCCTTGCCGCATGGACGATACCTTTGTTATTCGGAGCAGCGGCCGTATATCTCTTCGCTACCATACCGGAGTAGGGGCACGGCATCCGCCCTTCGCATAAGGAAAACATTTATCGAAGTAACGCCCCGCCTCCCTCTTAACACGCGAGGGGGTTAATCCCTCCCCTTGAAGGGGAGGTCAGGCGGGGTTATTTCTTATGTATTCCTCCACATAATCCCGGTAGCGCCGTCCCAGTCTCTTCGTAATTTCGCCGACGCAGTACGTTCTGTCGCCGACCGCCGACACAGGCATCACCTCCGACGTAGTATTCGTGAAAAAAACCTCCGATGCCCCGGCAAGGTCTTCCGGCGTAAACTCCCCCTCCCGCACTTCGATGGCCGCTTTGCGCGCAGCCGCAATTACCAGCTCTCTCGTAATACCGTCGAGTATGCCGACGTCGACAGACGGAGTGCACAATGCGCCGCCTGCTACAAAAAATATGTTACTTACGGTGCCTTCCGCGATGAAACCTTCCGCGCTCAGCATGACCGCCTCATACGCCCCCTTCTCTTTCGCTTCCATCTTTGCCAGGATGTTGTTCAGGAAATTGAGAGACTTGATCTTCGGGTCGACGGCGGAAACAAGGTTTCTCCGCGTCCGTGCGATAACGAGTCTCACGCCATCGCTGTAAAGGGATTCCGGATAAGGCTTGAACTGCCCGGCAAAGACAACGAGCGTGGGCTCGTTGCAGAGAGCCGGGTCGAGACCCGGGCGCCCCTTCCCCCGCGAGACGGTGATACGGATATAGGCGTCGGCGAGATCGTTGGCGGCGACAGCCCGGAGGACGGCGTCCCTCAGGTAATCGTCTCCGGGCAGGTCCAACCTTATCATCGACGCCGACCGCCGGAGTCTTTCCATATGCCTGTCCATCATGAAGACGACCCCCTCGTAGGCGCGCATCGTCTCGTAAATGCCGTCGCCGTAAAGAAACCCGTGATCGTACACGGATATCATTGCCTCAGACTCGGGAACGATCGAACCGTTCAGGAAAACGTACATATTGTATTTTGCATTCTTCCCGATATCTTGCCAAGTCTTTTCCCCTCCGGGTATTATTGAGGACACAGTAAAAAGAAGAATCAGCCGCGGAGACACAGGGTGGGCTGACCGATAACAAAGGCTTTTCTCTTAATCCCCTGTGGTCTCTCAGGCCCGGAAAGACTTTTTACGAGGACTTCATTTTTTCAGGAAGGTGGAAATCATGTCTTCTTCCCGGCACAGGGGGTATCTGTCTATCGTTCTTCACGCACACCTCCCTTATATCAGAAACCCCGATCACGAATACTTCCTCGAGGAGAGGTGGCTTTTCGAGGCGATCACCGAGACCTACCTTCCCCTCCTGAACCTCTTCGATAATCTGCTGAACGACGGCATAGATTTCAGAATCACCATTTCTCTCACCCCCACGCTCGTCGAGATGTTCAACGACTCCCTCCTTATTGACAGGTATCGGCGGCATATCGATAATCTCGTCGAGCTTTCGGCGAAAGAGGTGGCGAGGACAAGGCGGGACAGCAGCTTCGGCCCTGTCGCAATGATGTACCGCCGGCGGCTGCTCAGGATCAGGCGGCTGTTTGAAGAGGTTTACAGGAGGGACCTGACCTCCGCGTTCCGCTCTCTTCTCGGTTCCGGAAAGGTGGAGATCGTAACGTCCGCCGCAACGCACGCTTTTCTTCCGGCCCTGGCTGGCGAACCCCGTGCGGTGACGGCTCAGGCAACTGCAGGCGTCGGTCATTTCAGGAGAAACTTCGGGCGAAACCCTGCGGGTATCTGGCTGCCCGAATGCGGCTTTTATCCGGGATGCGACGATGTTCTGAAAAAATGCGGGATCCGTTTCTTTTTTCTCGAAAGCCACGGTCTTCTCAACGGCAGGCCGAAAAACAGCAAGGGCATTTACAGTCCGGCGAAAACCCCTTCCGGCGTTTTCGCCTTCTCCCGCGACGCGGAATGTTCCCGGCAGGTCTGGAGCGCCAACGGCGGATACCCGGGAGATTTCGATTACAGGGACTTTTACCGGGACATCGGGTTCGATCTCGATTTCGGTTATCTCAGTCCCCATCTGCCCGAGGGGGTAAGGACTTTCACGGGACTGAAGTATTACGGCATAACCGGGAAATCGGATGCAAAAAAACCTTACGTCCGGCAAAGGGCTGTCAGGAAAACGGAAATCCATGCCCGCCATTTTCTGAAGAGCCGGGCCGACCGGATCCGCTCCCTCGGGGAAAAGCTTAAGATCATGCCGGTCGTCACCGCAGCCTATGATGCGGAGCTCTTCGGCCACTGGTGGTTCGAGGGACCGGAGTGGCTCGGACACTTCCTGAAGCTGGCATCGAAACAAAATACCTTCAGACTCATAACGCCCACGGAGTATCTCTCAGAAAACAGGGCCGCTGAAACAACGTCGCCCTCGATGTCAAGCTGGGGCGAAAGCGGTTACAGTTTTACATGGGTAAACAGCGCCAATGCCTGGATATACAAACACCTGAAGAAGGCAGCTGGAATGATGGAAGAGATGGCATCCGGAAATCGAAATGCGACCGGAGTCGTAAAAAGGGCGCTCAATCAGGCGGCGAGGGAACTTCTTCTCGCGCAGGCGAGCGACTGGGCGTTCATGATGAAAACCGGCGGTGCATCCGAATTTGCAAAAAACAGGTTCACCGGACATGTAAAGAATTTTTCCCGGCTGCACAGGGAAATAACAGGGGGAACGGTCGATGAGGCAAACCTGGTCCGGCTCGAAAGGATGAACGCAATTTTCCGCGATATCGATTACCGGATATACGCGGGAGACGGGAAAAAACTCAGATGAGGAGCTTGTCGAAGGGATAAGATTTTATATACGTCAGGAATTCGTCGACGGCGTGAGAAGAGACCGTATTCTTGCTCAGTATAAGTGAAAAGTCACGCACTATCTTTTCCTCCTTGATCCTGAGGAGCTGAAGGGAGCCGTATCTGCTCTCCTTGCGCGCGGCCCACCGCGAAATGATCGAGACGCCGAGACCGTTTTCCACCGCCTCCTTGATCGCTTCGGTGCTGCCGAGGACCATCGAGATCTTCATGTCCTGCGGCGCTATGCCGTGGCCGGCGAGAAATTTCTCTATCATCTGCCTCGTCCCCGACCCCCCCTCACGGAATATGAAGGGCTCTTTTGTAAGCTCGCTGATCGAAACTTCCTTCTTTTTCGCCCACGGATGATAGGACGGAACGACGAGAAGCAGCTCGTCGGGAAGCAGCTTTTCCACGACCATCTTCTGCCGCGTGACCTCCCCTTCGACAAGGCCGAGGTCGATGTTCCCCGAGTTCAAAAGTTCCACCACCCTCTTGGTATTTCCCACCAGGAGGTGCAGTTTGATCTTGAGATGGGCCTTCTTGAAGTCGGTAATCACGCCGGGCAAAAGGTAATTGCCGATAGTTGAACTTGCGCCTATGCTGATGCTGCCTTTAACGAGGCCGGTGAGCTCGCCGATCACCTTGTCGGCTGACGCATAAAGGGTAAGTATCTCCTTTGCGTACTTGTAAAGGATTTCTCCGGCGGGCGTAAGGGTTACGGTACTGCTCGAACGGTCGAAAAGCTTCGTCTCGTAGATCTCCTCAAGCGCCTGTATCTGGAGACTCACCGCAGGCTGCGTAAGATGGATGATCTCGGAAGTTTTCGAAAAACTCCTCGTCTCAGCCACCGTACAGAAAACTTTCAGTTTATGGTCTTCCATCTGACCCCTTTCATAAACTGTTTTTTGCAGGCCGGAGCAGCCCATAAGCCGAGTTCTGTGTCCCGCAGTCAGCGGGGCGCGGTCATTCCTCTGTGTCCCGGTCTTGCGGCCGGGATCATGCGGCCCTACCCGTTCCGCCTCCCCTTATCGGGGATTCGAAGGGGCCCCTCTCAAGGCGGAACCTATTTGGCCTTGTTCCAGGCGGGGTTTTCCAAGCTGCCCCGGTCACCCGGGGCACTGGTGAGCTCTTACCTTCCGCCCCTTACAGGGCGGATCCGCCGAGGCGGACACCTTTTCACCCTTTCCCCGGGAACCCGGGGTGGTTTCCCTTTCTGTGGCACTTTCCTTCCCGTTGCCGGGACTCCGCGTTACGGAGCGCCTTGCCCTGTGGAACTCGGACTTTCCTCCTGCGGTTCCGTGTAGTAACGGCCGCAGGCGACCACCTGTTCTGCTCCGGCAGTCTATAATAAAATTTAATTATTATATAACAACTTCTTGGATTTTTAAAAGAGAAAAGCGAAATGGCTTAACTTGCAGGCTGCTCTTCACATTCTTCTTCGTAGTACAGGATCCTTCGGCATTGAGGGCATTGGATAACCTCCTCGCCTTTCATGATCTCGACAAAAAGCTGAGGGGGAATATTCATATTACATCCGAGGCAGATCTCGTTTTTCGTCCTTGTTACAGCGAGGCCGCTACCGGTGCGGAGGATCGTCATATATTTGTTATATACGTCGGGGTCGAGACGGCTGACGACGCCCGCCCGTTCCTCCTTCAGACGGGCCAGATCTTCCTCGTCTTTCCTTACTTCCACGTCAAGCTCCTTTTTCAACGCCTCCATCTTTTCGACTTCGGCATTGAATGTAGCTTCCTTCTCTTTCCGTTCCGTCGCGGAGGCATCGATCTCCTCCATCACGACAAGGATCTCCTCCTCGATCCCCGAGATGCCTTTTTCAGAGGACTCTATTTCCTTGAGGTGGGCCTGATATTCCTTGTTCGTTTTGATATCGGAGACGCGCGCCTTCATCTTCGATATCTTATCCTGCAGCTCTTCGAGAGATTTCTCCTTCTCGCGCTTCTTTTTGAGAAGCGTCTCTGCCTTCAGTTTCATCTTTTCGAGCGCCGCAGATGCCTGTTTGAGGGGCTCGTCGACCTCGTGGATGCGCAGCGGGACCTTGTCTATAAAGGCCCGCTTTTCAAGAATTCGCGAATCCGCGCCCTGCAGTTGAATAAGAAGTCTGATCAGATCCTTCACCAATCCTCCAGGAATCTGGTGGGCCCACCAGGACTCGATCCTGGGACCAACCGGTTATGAGCCGGTAGCTCTACCAGCTGAGCTATGGGCCCTGAAAAAGATAACGTATGACAGGTCAGGGAAAAGAGACCGCCGCACTACTGCGGACGCCCGCTCTCCGCCGCACCCTATGTAGCCTATTACTATAAAACCCCGATATTCTTAAGTCAAGGGCTCTCGATAAAGGTCCGCAGCCACCTGCTCCTCGACGGATGACGCAGCTTCCGTATCGCCTTCACCTCGATCTGTCTCACCCGCTCCCGCGTGACGTCGAATTCATTGCCGACCTCTTCGAGGGTATGGGGAAAATCATCCCCGAGACCGAACCGTTTTTTTATAATCGCCTGCTCCCTCGTGGAAAGAGAGGACAGGGCCTTCTCGATATTCTTCTTCATATCTTCGTCGATTGCGATATCGAGCGGCGACTGCGCCGACTTGTCCTCGATGAAATCGCTTATATGGCTCTCCTCGTCTTCGCCCACCGGCGTCTCAAGGGAAACCGGCTCTCTTGCGATCCTCAGCATCGTCCTGACCTTCTCGACGGGAACGCTCATTTTCGAGGCAATTTCTTCCGGAAGCGGCTCCCTGCCGTTTTCCTGCACGAATTCACTCATCGTCCTCGTCATCCTGTTCACCGCCTCGACCATATGCACTGGCACCCTTATCGTCCGGGACTGTTCTGCAATCGCTCTGGTGATCGCCTGCCGAATCCACCAGGTTGCGTACGTGCTGAATTTATACCCCCGCCGGTATTCAAACTTTTCGACCGCCTTCATCAGCCCCACGTTCCCTTCCTGGATGAGATCGGAGAAACCGATGTTCCTCCCCAGGTACTTTTTCGCGATGCTGATGACGAGCCGCAGATTCGCCTCTATCAAGGCGTTCTTTGCCTCGTGTATAGCCGTTTCCCCCTCCGACAGGGTCACGAGCGCCGCCTTCATTTCCTCGTAGCCGATGCCGAAGCACTCTTCCTTTTTCCTGATCTCTTCCTGCGGGTCCGCTTCCGGGTCCGGCGTTTCCATTTTGCCGGTCATTCTGCCGATCTCGGCAACCGCCTTCCCGATCTCCTCGGAAAAGGCGGAGATCACATCGTCTTTTAAATTCAGCAGCCTGATCTGTTCCAGAATCAGGCCCAGGTTCTTCGACAGCTCACGCTCGATCTCCCCCTTCGACGCCGCCCCGCCGTCCTTCAGAATGCAGGAAAATGCCTCTCTCTTCTTGCGGAGGGATTCGATCTTCCTGGTGATCTCGAAGAACCTTCTCCTTTCCGCGATGAGGTCTCCTTCTTCGTCTTCTTCCCAGTTCTGTGTAAGGTCGGCCAAAGGCGCCTCCCCTGCCTCGACCTTCTCGCCGACTGCGACTATCTTGCTCAGGGCAAAGGGCAGAGAGAATATGACCCTCGACACCCTTTCCTTCTCCCGCTCGATGCGCCTTGCGATCTCCACCTCTCCTTCCTTGGTAAGCAGCGGGACCTCGCCCATTTCTTTCAGATAGATCGATACGGGATCGTGCTCGCTCTCAAGCGGCAGGGCACCCCGGCCTTCCTCCAGGCCGACCTCCCCGTCATCGTCGGCGTATGCCGCTTCGTCGTGCGGCGCGGCCTGATCTTCGTTTTCGTCTTCGTTCAGGTACTCTTCTTCGTCATGCATCTTTCGCTCTCTCAATGTACTTTCTCTTCTCCTTCAGAAGGGCATTGCTCGTCTCAGGGTCTCCGCTTTGTTCTGCAAGACGCATTCTTTCGTCCAGCTTTCTTCCCTCCATCCTCCTCAGACAATCTTCGATATTGGCGTCGACATTGTCCCTGTCGAATCCGGGATCAACGGACAGTTTCGTCACCAGACGCCTCTCATCGTCGCCCGCATCTTGGAGGATGAGAGAAAGGTCGGCCTTGTTTTCCTGCGAGGCGAGTTTTCTGAAGACACCTGCAATGATCTCGTCCCTTATGTCGCCTATATCAAGTCTCGAAAGCACCGCGTCCGCCTTTTCCGGAAAGGCGATAACGGAACTCAGCAGGAGGAGATACTCTTCGCCGCTCTTCGCGGCCGTTGAGGAAACGGGGGCGGCGCTATTTTTGCCCACCCCCCTGTTTCTGATTCGCCCGAACTCCGCCCTGATGGTTGCTTCGTTCATCCTCGTTCTGTCGGCAAGCTCGATAAGCAACTCCTCCGATACCAGCGGGTCACTGACCTGTGCGATGAGCTCCAGCGCCTCCCTGACGGTATCCCTTTTTTCTCCGTCGGAGAGGCCGAGGAGAAAATCTATCATCGTCCGCGCTTTTCCTATCAGCGCGCCGAAAGCCGCCGCCCCGTTCTTTCTGAGATAGCTGTCGGGGTCTTCTCCGTCCGGAAGGACAAGGACCCGCGCGGAATAATTGTTCCGGCAGACGAGCGACAGCGCCCTCTTTGCCGCGGCCCTGCCCGCCGCATCTCCGTCGAAGACGAGGACCGACCTGCCCGCGAGGGTCCTCAGCTTCTGCATGTGCCCTGACGTAAGGGATGTCCCCAGCGGCGCGACGGCGTTCCGGAAGCCGGACTGATGGCAGATGACGGCGTCCATGTATCCTTCGACGATGATGACACACCCCTCGCGCCTGATCGCTTCCTTTGCAAGGGAAAGGGCAAAAAGTGTCTCCGACTTTCTGAACACGGCGGTCTCCGGGGAGTTGATATACTTCGGCATCGCATCGCCCATGGCCCTTCCACCGAAGGCAACTATACCGCCGCCCGCGCTCGTGATCGGGAAGATCACCCGCTCCCTGAACATGTCGTAAAGCCCCTTTTCCCCCTGCACCGCAAGGCCGGCGTCTCTCATCGTCCGGTCGCTGAACCCGGCGGTCCTCAGGTGCCTGGTCAGGTTCTGCCAGCCCGGCGGCGCGTACCCGATCTTGAAGACGCCGGCGGATTCGGACGTGACCCCCCTGCTCTTGACATAATCCTTCGCCGCCGCCGATTCCGCGAGCCTCTTCATGTAAAAAGAAGCAGCTTCGGAAAGCACGTCCCTGATTTTTTCTTCCCTCAGGCGGGCCCCGGCCGCCGCTCCTTTTTCAGGCAGGGAGACGCCGGCCCTCTTCGCAAGCACGCGAAGAGCTTCGCCGAAGGACAGGTTTTCATATTTCACAAGAAAAGAGATGACGTCCCCGCCCGCGCCGCAGCCGAAGCAGTGGAATATCTGTTTTGAGCCGTTCACCATGAAGGAGGGAGTTTTTTCCGCATGGAAGGGGCAGAGACCTTTCCAGTTCTGCCCGGATTTCTTCAACTGCACAAAATCGGATATAAAATCGACGATATCCGTTTTTGATTTTATATCTTCGAGAATCCTGTCGGTCTTCATGCCTCCCTCGTGAAAATTCTTCGTAGTAGTAGTTCAACGCAGAGACGCCGAGAGGGCGGAGGGATATAAACTGCCATGAGGAGGATTTTTTATTTCCCGGCCTCACGGAAATGAAATTCATCAAATCCCCGCGATCTTTGTGCCCCTGCAGTGAATATTTACCCGGCTGAACTATCACAATTATTCTACCACGAATTGCGGGGGCTGTTGAGGAGCGGGGGACGCGGCTCAGCGGGACCGGAGGAGTTCCCTCGTCCTGTTATTCACCCACCTGCCGTCAGCGAGGCCCCTGGTGCGGGGCATGAGGACGCGCATCACCCTGCCGAGGTCGGCTTCTCCTTTTGCGCCGGATTCTTCTATAGCCTGCAGGATCATCCGCTCGAGTTCTTCGGGAGCAAGCCGCGCCGGGAGGTAAGATTCAAGTATGGCCAATTCCAGCCGTTCCTTCCCCGCGAGGTCCTCTCTGCCGCCCTTCGAAAATTGCTCGATCGACTCCCTTCCCCGTTTCGCCAGACCGGCTATTACAGAGAGAAGTTCTTCGTCGGAAAGCTCGCGCCCCATGTCGATCTGCCGGTTCTTGGCAGCGGCCTTGAGGAGCCGGAGGACAGAGACCTTCAGCGCTTCGCCCGCTTTGAGCGACGCCTTCAAGTCTCCGTCGATCCTCTGAAGTAGAGACATCTTATCTCGCAGACATCCTGACTCTCTTGGCGGCTTTTTTACGCGCCGCGAGAGCCTTTTTCTTCTTCTTTACGCTGGGCTTGTCGTAGTGCTCTCTTTTTTTTATCTCAGAAAGAATTCCTTCTTTTTCGCATTGTTTTTTGAATTTCTTCAGTGCGTTTTCGAACGAATCGCTTTCCCTCACCCTTATTGAGGGCATCCATCTATCACTCCTCCCTGTTTTAAATGTCACCAATTTTAGCAGTTGAGGGGAAGGCGTGTCAATAAATACCTCAACGCACTCTCCACACGAAGCACTTGATTATAAACAAAAATATCAGGGACGGCAAATGTGGCGCAGTTCGGGGGGCCGCACGGGACGGTGCACCCCGGCACGTTGAAAAATCCGATCGTGGTATGCTACATTTTTTACATATCACAGAGGGCATATTCGTCCAACCTGTTTAAATACGGATGGTGAAGGGGTTTGGCGCGGTCTTTGTTCCGGCCGGCGGTTTTGGTCGCTATTGATTATTACCGGGCACATCAGCAGATGATTGCGTTCGAAGCTATGATAAACAGCCTCGAAGAGGCGATAATTCTTTTCGATAAATCGACGAATATCCTCTATCTGAACAGGACTGCCGAGGAGCTTCTCCGGAAGAGTGCAAAGGACGCGGTCGGGAAAAAATTCCCGCAGATCATGAGCGGCGAAAAATCCATCTCGCCCCTCGTGAAAAAGACGATCGCCGAGGGGCGTTCATTCAGGGGGAGATCGGTCAGCATGAACGTAGGACGAACGGTCAACATGGATTTCAATCTGTCGCCCTTCTTCACCGGCGGCAGGATCGAAGGCGCGGTGCTTTCACTTTATGAAAATATCAATATCGCCGAAAGGGAGGATTTCGATTTCGACTCTCTCGTATACATGATCGGCTCCATAGCCCATGAGATAAAAAACCCGCTCGGCGGGATAAAGGGCGCGGCCCAGCTCCTCCTGGGAGGGAACCCCGATGCCCCCCCGCGGGAATACGTGGACCTGATCATCAGGGAGACGGACAGGCTGAATTCGATCCTGCATGACTATCTGACGATATGCAAAAAGCCTTCTTTCAGCCCGGTAAACATCCATGAGGTCATGGAAAAAACTCTCCATATCATGGACGTCCCGGTCCGCAGGGCGGGGATCACCCTGAATAGGCTTTACGACCCCAGCCTTCCCCAGGTGAGAGGAGACGAGGCAAAACTGCTCCAGGTATTTCTGAACATCATAAAGAACGCCGTCGAATCGATGGAAAAAGGCGGCAGGATCGAAGTCTCCACGTATCCCTCGAAGGAGTCCGTACGCGAAGGCGGACGGACCAAGCGCTGGGCGATGATCTCGATCAGAGACAGCGGGAAGGGTATCTCCGAAGGCGACCTGAAAAAAATTTTCATCCCCTTCTATACGAGAAAAAAGACCGGCACCGGCATAGGGCTCGCCCTTTCAAAGAAGATCATCAAGGACCACGGCGGCCTGATCAAGGTGCGGAGCCAGGAGGGCAAGGGTACGGCATTTTTCATCTACATCCCCTTTGAAAACAATGGATAAGAAAATACTGGTCATAGACGACGACGAGAGCATCGTCTGGGTCGTACGCAAAGCGCTCGAGCCCCTTGGCTACAACATCACGTCGAGGACAAAATTATCCTCGGGGGTTCGCGCCGTGCAGGACATGCCGCATGTGGTGCTCCTCGATCTCGTCCTGCCCGACGGCGACGGCCTTGAAGGGCTTCGAGAGATCCGCACGATAAACCCCGATGCGATCGTCATCATGATTACCGCACATGCCCGCATGGAAAGCACCATCACGGCGATGAAAGAGGGGGCCTACGATTATATCGAAAAACCCTTCGACATCGACGAATTGAAAATCGTTGTCGAGAAGGCGTTCAGGGACCTTTCACTTCGTGAAGAGCTGAAGGAGCTCAAGAAGGCCGCATTCGAAACGGAATCGCCTCAAATGATCGGAAAGAGCCCGAAGATGCTGAAAGTATTCAAGGACATCGGGAAGGTCGCGGCGAAGGACATAACGGTACTGATAACCGGTGAGAGCGGAACCGGCAAGGAACTCGTGGCGCGGGCCATCCATTATAACAGCAGGCGGGCGTCCGGTCCCTTCGTCGCGATCAATGCTGCCTCGATCCCGAAGGACCTGCTCGAATCGGAGCTGTTCGGGTATAAACAGGGCGCCTTTACCGGGGCGCTCAGGGAGAAAAAGGGAAAGATAGAGACCGCAAACGGGGGGACCCTCTTTCTCGATGAAATTTCCGAGATGGAACCGGATCTCCAGTCGAAACTTCTTCGTTTCCTCCAGGAGAAGGAATACAGTCCTCTCGGCGGCAATGAGGTGATGAAGGCGGATGTCAGGATTATCGGCGCAACGAACACGAACCTCCCCGAGGCGGTGGCAAAAAGCCGTTTCAGGGAAGACCTCTATTACCGGTTCAACGTCGTGCAGATACCGTTGCCGTCTCTCAGGGAGAGGAAGGAAGACGTCCCTCTCCTCATAAAGGGTTTTCTCAGAGAGACGGCGGAGAAGCTCGAAACGGGAGAGAAGGACCTGTCGAAGGAGGCAAAGGCCGCACTGCTGAAATACGACTGGCCGGGAAACGTCCGCGAACTCGAAAACGTGATCATGAGGGCCTGTGTGCTTTCGACGGGAGCGGTGATCGAGAAAAAGGACCTTCTCATCGATGAAGGCGCCTCATGCTCCGTAAGGGAATTCCTCGAAGAAAAACTGAAGCGCTATCTGAAAGACATGACAAGGGTCACGAATTTCAACCTCTACGGCACGGTGATGTCTGAAGTGGAAAAGGCGCTCATCAGCATTGTGCTGAAGGAAACGAACGGCAACCAGTTGAAGACGGCAAGGGTTCTGGGGATCAACAGGAACACACTCAGGGCAAAGATCAAGGAATACAAGATCAAATAGCAGCAGCCTGACGGCTGCCCTTCGGGGAGGGTGCCGATACGGCTTCTGTTCATGAAATAACGAATCCTTTATTTGACTTCACACTTTTTGTTCCATTATTCTATGGGCGGTGAAATAACATGAAAATTTTTCCAAAGGAAGTCGATTTTTTCGAGATCTTCGACAGGGCCTCTCTTAACGTGACAAAGGCCGCCTCCCTGCTTGTTGCGCTTATGGAAAATTTCGACAATATCGAGGCAAGGGTCAAGGAGATCTACGAGGTGGAGCAGGAGGGAGACATCCTCACCCACGAGATCATGAAGAAATTGAACAAGACCTTCATCACCCCGATAGACAGGGAGGACCTCTACGGCCTGTCATCCAGGCTTGACGATGTCGTCGATCTGATCTGGAGCGCCGCAGACAGGATAGCGGTCTTCAAGGTGCGCGAAACGACCGGGGAGGCGATCTCGATGTCGAAGGATCTGCTGACCACGACCGAGGCGATCCACAAGGCGATACGAAAACTCAAAGAGAAGAAATATTCCCATGTCCAGGAATACTGTATCGAAATCAACAGGCTTGAAAACAGGGTCGACCGGGACTTCAGAGACGCCTTGGGGAAGCTTTTCGATGAAATAAAAGATCCGATTCTCATCATAAAATGGAAAGAGATTTACGAGCACCTCGAAGACGCCTCCGACAGGTGTGAAGACGTCGCAAACGTCCTCGAAGCAATAGTCCTCAAGTATGCATGATACATATTCCCTCCTCGTCCTCGTCATAATCCTGGCGACGATCTTCGACTTCATCAACGGATTTCACGATACGGCGAACGCGATCGCCACGTCGGTCTCGACAAGGGTACTGTCTCCGAAAACAGCGGTATCCATGGCAGCCGTTCTGAATATGGTGGGCGCCCTGTCCGGCACGGCGGTGGCAAAGATGGTGGGCTCCGGGCTCGTCACATCAGGGGGTATCACGCAGGTCACGGTCGTCTCCGCCCTTCTTTCGGCGATCATATGGGACCTCTTCACGTGGTTTTTCGGCCTCCCCACGTCATCGAGCCATGCGATACTCTCGGGCCTCGTCGGCGCCGCAG
This sequence comes from Thermodesulfovibrionales bacterium, assembly GCA_046704045.1. Classification (GTDB taxonomy): domain Bacteria; phylum Nitrospirota; class Thermodesulfovibrionia; order Thermodesulfovibrionales; family UBA6898; genus JAWOKY01. Next base: position 18,037 of record JBJKSM010000195.1, read on the forward strand.
TGGCGACCGCCGGGACGGGCATCATCATTACGGGCGGCGTTTACAAGATCCTCGCCGGCCTCATCTTTTCCCCGATCGTCGGGTTGATCCTCGGCTATCTGCTTATGGGTTTTCTGACGTGGCTGTTCAGGAGGTCTTCGCCTGCAACGGTTACCAGGACGTTCAACAGGATGCAGATCGTATCCGCGGCATACATGGCCTTCAGCCACGGAAACAACGACGCGCAGAAGACGATGGGGATCGTCACGATGGCCCTTGTGAGCTACTACAAGCTCTCCCGGTTCGACATACCCCTATGGGTGATCGTCCTCTGTGCAAGTGCGATGGCGCTCGGGACCGCGATAGGGGGATGGAGGGTCATAAAAACCCTCGGCGTGAGGCTCGTGAACCTCAGACCGATAAACGGGTTCGCGGCCGAGGCATCGGCGGCAACCGTGATAGAGATCGCGTCGCGAATAGGACTTCCGCTTTCGACAACCCATGTCATCTCATCGACGATCATGGGGGTGGGCGCATCGAAGAGGCTTTCGGCGGTGCGATGGGGTGTGGGATGGAATATACTCATCGCCTGGGTCTTCACCCTGCCTGCGTGCGCTGCCCTTGCCTGGGGCGTCTGCAGACTCCTGCACCATGTCATTTAGCGCCGCGACGGCCGTCAGATATCCCTTTTCTTCGGCCTCCTGTTACCTTCGAGGACCTTTTTCCTGAGCCGCACGGACTGGGGCGTAACCTCGACAAGCTCGTCGTCCTTGATGAACTCGATCGCCTGCTCCAGGCTCATCATACGCGGAGGTATCAGCTGGAGGGCCTCGTCGGCTCCGGACGCCCGCATGTTGGTAAGCTTTTTTTCCTTTGTGACGTTCACATCGATATCGCTTTCGCGCGAATTCTCGCCCACTATCATCCCCTCGTAGACGGAAGTGTTCTCCTTCACGAAGAGTGTGCCCCTCGGCTGGAGATGGAAGAGCGCGTAAGTCGTCGTCCTGCCGGTTCGGTCCGCAACGATGGCCCCCGTCGACCGCTTCGAGATAACGCCCTGCCAGGGTTCATAGCCGTCGAAGATGTGGTTGAGCAGGCCCGTGCCCCTCGTGTCGGTCAGAAACTGGGAACGGAACCCGATGAGCCCCCGCGACGGTATCCTGAATTCGAGGCGGACCCTGCCGTGACCGTTGTTCTGCATCTTCTGCATCCGGCCCCTCCTCATGCCGATCTGCTGCGTGACAACGCCGACGTATTCTTCGGGGACGTCGATCACGAGATGTTCCATCGGCTCATGCAGCACCCCCTCGACCTCTTTCGTGATCGTTTCGGGCATGGAGACCGACAGTTCGTAGCCTTCCCTCCTCATCATCTCCAGCAGTATCGCAAGCTGCAGTTCTCCTCTGCCCATCACCTTGAAGGAATCCATAGAACTGAAATCGACGCGGATTGAGACGTTGTACAGCAGCTCCTTTTCGAGCCTCTCCCGGAGGTTCCTCGACGTGACGAACTTACCCTCTTTTCCTGCAAAGGGAGAGGTGTTCACAGAGAAGACCATCGATATCGTCGGTTCGTCCACCTTGATCCGGGGAAGGGGCATCGGCGTTTCCGCCGATGTGATCGTGTCGCCGATGTTTATGCCCTCGATGCCGGCCAGCGCAACGATGTCCCCTGCGGAGGCCTTCCTGATGTCCACTCTGTCGAGCCCCTGAAACCCGTAGAGCGACGTGATCTTCGTCTTTATCGCCTCGCCCGCGCCGTTTACCATCGATACCGGGTCACCCACTCGTACGGTACCCGAGAATATTCTCCCGATCGCGAGCCTTCCGACATAATCGTTATAGTCGATGTTGGTCACGAGAAGCTGAAGAACGGCCTCTCCGTCCGCTGCGGGGGCGGGAATGGTCCTGAGGATCAGCTCAAGCAGCGGCCTCAGGTCTTCGCCTTCATCCTCCATCGAAAGCCGGGCGGTGCCGGCCTTCGCGTTCGTGTAGACAATCGGGAATTCGAGCTGCTCTTCGGTTGCGTCGAGGTCGATAAAGAGGTCGTAGACCTCGTTTAAAACCTCCTGTATCCGCGCGTCCGGCCGGTCTATCTTGTTGATGACGAGGATGGGCGGAAGATCCAGTTCGAGCGCCTTCTTGAGGACAAACCGGGTCTGCGGCAGCGGCCCCTCGGAAGCGTCAACCATCAGGAGAACCCCGTCGACCATCTTCAGCGTCCTTTCGACCTCTCCGCCGAAGTCGGCGTGGCCCGGCGTATCGACAATATTGATCTTCGTTCCCATGTAGTCTACGGCGGTATTCTTCGCCATGATCGTGATGCCGCGCTCCCGTTCGAGGTCTATGTTGTCCATCACCCTTTCCTGGACCCGTTCATTGACGCGGAAGATGCCGGACTGCTTCAGCATCCCGTCGACGAGCGTCGTCTTCCCATGGTCGACATGGGCAATGATCGCAATGTTTCTCAAATCTTCACGTTTCACGATTACCTCATTTTTCGTTATTTTTTCCTGCGGCGTAAGAGGGCCTCAGGGAACAATCTCAGGGAATCCCTACGGGGAGAATCTTTAATTTTAAATCGCATGCTCCTTAAAAAGCAAAAAAACCGGCTTTATTGACTTGACCCCCTGCCGGTGGGCTATCTTAAAACTATGAAGTTTCTGCTGTTTGACATCGACGGGACCCTCATCGATTCAGGCGGCGCGGGCATGCGGTCGCTGAACCTCGCCTTTGAAGAAATGTTCTCCGTGCGCAATGCGTTCAGGACGGTCAGCATGGCCGGAAAGACCGATCCGCAGATACTTAAGGAGGCGCTTGCGCTGCACGGCATCGAATCCGGCAACGGCATCGTGCCTGAATTTTACGATGCCTACCTGCAACACTTGAGAAAACAGGTCGTAAAAGGGAAGGGTCATGTAAAACCGGGGATGAGGGAGGCACTCGATATCCTGAAGGACCGGAAAGAGTTTGCCATCGGTCTCCTCACAGGGAACATCGAAAGGGGAGCGGCGATCAAGCTTGAACACTTCGGCCTCCGGTCCTATTTTGTAGCCGGGGCCTTCGGCAGCGATGCGGAGGACAGGAACCGGCTTCTGCCGGTCGCTGTGGGGAAGCTGTTCCGCAGCACGTCGATCCCGGTGCGCTTCGAGGACTGTGTCGTGATAGGAGACACCCCGAGGGATGTGGAATGCGCCAGGCCGTACCGGGCCTTCTCGGTCGGCGTAGCAACAGGCCCCTATTCCTCCGCGTCGCTCTCTGCCGCGGGGGCTGATGCCGTCTTTGAAGACCTCTCGGACACGGAGGGATTCCTGTGCGTCCTGCGGAATGGCGGTCTAAATCCGGGCCGAATCGGATAGAATAAAAATATGGCCCGCTGAAGTAATGGATCAGAACAGGCATTGCAGCCGCCCGGCGCATTCGGGCACGGGCGGGACGATCTCGCGACACGAACCACGGGAGGAACTTGATGGGAAATATCCTTGACGGCAGAAAACTCTCCGAAGGAATCAAGAAACAGGCGGCAAAAGAAGTCGAGGCGCTCAACAGGTCCGGAGTGGATGTCGGGCTTTCCATCATGCTTGTCGGGGACAATCCGGCGTCCGTCCAGTATTTTCAGGCGACCCTGAAGGCATGCAGGAAAACCGGTATCACCGCCTACGAAGTCAGGTTGCCGGCCACGGCCACGGTAAACGAAATCCTGAACGAGGTGAACAGGATAAACGGCGACGAGCGCATACACGGGCTGCTTGTGCTTATGCCGCTGCCGGGTCATATAAATTCAAGGAGGATCATCAACCAGATCATCCCGGAAAAAGATGTCGACGGGCTGGGCGCGATCTCGGTAGGCAGGCTGGCTGCGGAAGAATCGTCCTTCCAGTTGTTCGGCGCCGAGGGGGGCAATATCGTGCAGCGGTCGCGGTACATCCACGCAATATGGAGCTTTCTCCCCTGCACCCCCTTCGGGGTGATACGGCTGCTGGAGGGCAACCAGGTCCCGATAAGGGGGAAGCACGTCGTGATTATCGGCAAGGGGCTCGCTGTCGGAAAGCCGCTCTCGATGATGTTCCTCGCCAAAGAGGCGACGGTCACCGTATGCCACAAGGCTACGCGGGATCTGGCGTCCCTCACGAGACAGGCCGACATCCTCTGCTCTGCCACGGGCAGAGCCGGGTTGATAACCGGCGACATGGTGAAGGAAGGCGCCGTGGTTGTCGATATCGGGATAAACGTGCTGAAAGACGGCACGATCGCCGGCGACGTGGACTTCCCGTCGGTGTCGAAAAAGGCGTCTCTCGTCACCCCGGTCCCCGGGGGCGTAGGTCCGGTGACGATCGCGATGCTCCTTGAAAACACGCTGAGATCGGCCCAGCGCAGCGAACTGTACAAGAGTCCGTTGACGACGGGATAACAAAGAGAAAGGCCGTGTCCGGTTTCAAACTCACCACTGATTTCGTGCCGAAGGGGGATCAGCCCGGGGCGATAAGAACACTCACCGAAGGGTTGCTCGCGGGCAGGCGTCACCAGGTCCTGCTGGGGGTCACCGGCTCGGGCAAGACCTTCACCGCCGCGAACGTCATAGCCGTGGTCAACAGGCCGACGCTCGTCATAGCCCACAACAAAACGCTCGCAGCCCAGCTATACGGGGAATTCAAAGAACTCTTCCCGGAAAACGCCGTCGAGTTCTTCGTGAGCTACTACGATTACTATCAGCCGGAGGCATATCTCCCCACCACCGACACCTACATCGAAAAAGACGCGATGATCAACGACGACATCGACAGGCTGAGGCACTCCGCGACAAGGGCGGTGCTCGAAAGAAGGGACGTAGTCATCGTCGCTTCGGTCTCCTGCATTTACGGCATCGGCTCGCCGAGGGATTACATGGACATGCACCTCTTCCTCGAAGAGGGTATGCGCGTCGAGCGCGACGAGATACTGCAGCGGCTCGTCGAGATACAGTATGCGAGGTCGGACATCCAATTCAAACGGGGCACCTTCAGGGTAAGGGGCGACATCGTGGAGATATATCCTTCCTTCGCCCTCGACCGGGTGATCAGGGTCGAGTTCTTCGGCGACGACATTGATTCGATCAGCGAGACGGACCCGCTCACAGGGAAAAAGATAAGGAAGCTCGAACGGATCGCGCTTTTTCCGAACAGCCACTGGCTTACGCCGAGGGACAGGCTCGATTCGGCGCTCGTCAATATAGAAAAAGAAATGAAGGAGAGCGTGGAGCGTTTCCTGAAACAGGGCAAGATCATGGAGGCCAGGCGGATCGAGGAAAGGACGCGCTTCGACATGGAGATGCTCAGGGAGTTCAACTACTGTCACGGCATCGAGAACTATTCGAGGCACCTGAGCGGCCGTCTGCCCGGCGAGCCTCCCTATACCCTGATAGATTATTTCCCCGATGACTTCCTCGTCATCATCGACGAATCCCATGCCACGGTGCCCCAGGTAGGCGGCATGTACGAAGGAGACCGCTCCCGGAAGCAGACGCTCATAGACTACGGCTTCAGACTCCCCTCGGCGCTCGATAACAGGCCCTTGAAGTTCGATGAATTCGAAAAGAAGGTAAGACAGGCGATCTATATCTCGGCGACGCCTGCCGAATACGAGATACGAAAGGCGGGGGGCAAAGTCGTCGAGCAGATCATCCGTCCCACGGGGCTGATAGACCCGAAACCGACGGTGCTGCCTGTATCGGGCCAGGTGGACGACCTCCTCGGAGAGATCGGAAAGAGGGTCGGGAGGAGCGAACGGGTCCTCGTCACGACGCTCACGAAGAAGATGGCGGAAGACCTGACCGATTATTACACCGAATTGGGCGTAAGGGCGCGATATCTCCATTCCGACATCGACACCCTCGAGCGGATCGGGATATTGAGGGACCTTAGGCTCGGGAAATTCGACGTCCTGATCGGCGTCAACCTCCTCAGGGAAGGGCTCGACATCCCGGAGGTCTCCCTCGTGGCGATCCTCGATGCCGACAAGGAGGGGTTCCTCCGCTCCGAGAGGTCTCTCATACAGACAACGGGAAGGGCCGCAAGAAATGTCAACGGAGAGGTGATATTCTATGCCGACGTGATAACCGGCTCGCTTAAAAAGGCGATCGAAGAGACGAACCGCCGGCGGCGGATACAGGAAGACTACAACAGGCGCATGCATATTACGCCCGAGACGGTAAAGAGCAACATCAAGGACATCGCCGGCTCTATCTACGAATCCGACTACTGGACGGTCCCTGTCGCGGCGGCCGAAGAAAAGGCGGGGTACGCCGTCGACGAAAAGACGCTGAGGCGGCTCGAAGAGGAAATGAAAGAGGCGGCGAAAAGACTCGATTTCGAACGCGCCGCAGAACTGCGCGACAGGATAAGAAACCTCCGGAAAAAGATGGTAGAGGTCGGGGTTAAGTAGACATCGTACGAAGTATGAGGGATGAGGGAAGGATAAAAAGCTCTTGCACGAGCCTTTCATCCTTCATAATTCATTCTTTCCTTTCAGCTGACCTGCTGCTTTTTCTCCTCGAACTTCGCCCTGAAGATTTCGCCGAGGTTGCCAAGCGACGACCCCGATGATTCGGACTTCGCCGTGTCCCTGTACTGGTCGAATTCCTGCTGCGCGGTCTTTTCCGCAGCCGCCTTCCGGCTGAGCCGCACCCTGCCGCTTGCGGCGTCCACCTCGATCACGACCGCCTGTATCGCGGTCCCCGCAGGAAACATGCGCTTGTGGTCGGAGCCCACTGCGGTCGCCATCTCGGAATTCGGGATGAGGCCGGTCAGGCCCTCTTTTATCTTAACGAATAATCCGTAAGGCATAACCTTCTCAACCACGCCGTCGATCGTCTCGCCGACATCGGGAAGGACGATCTCTTTCGGCTCGACCTTGGGCTGGAGCGAAAGGGAAATCTTCCTGCCCTGCGCGTCCGAGGAAAGGACATAAGCTTCGACCTCCTGTCCTACCTCTACGACCTCCTTCGGGTGGTTGATCCTTCTGCCGGCTCCGAGGTTCGAGATATGAACCAGGCCGTCGATACCGGGTTCGAGATTGACAAAGACCCCGAAGGGCGCGAGGCGGACGATCTTTCCCCTCACCTTCCCGTCAACGGGATATTTCTCCGGGACGGAAACCCAGGGGTCAGGCTGCATCGCCTTCAGGCTCAGCGTCAGGCGGGTCTTCTCCCAGTCGAGAGAGATGATCTTCGCGGTAACTTCCCGGCCCGGGGAAAGAACGTTGAGAGGGTTTACGTTCCTCTCCCAGGAGATCTCGCTTGCCGGGATCATGCCGTCGATGCCGCCGAGGTCCACAAAGGCCCCGAAATTCTGGACGGAGGTGACAGGCCCGGTGATCTCCATACCGACCGAAAGGGTCTCCCTGAGGTGCTCAATCCTGGCCTGCCTCTCCTGTTCGAGCAGCGCCCTCCTCGAAATGATGATGTTTCTGCCCTCTTCTGCGAACTCGATCACCTTGAATGGAAAGGTCCTGCCGAGGAAGATGCCCCCTTCCCGGCCGCCCTTGAGGTCGATCTGCGAAAAGGGGCAAAAGCACCTCACCCCGCCGACAGTAACCTCGAAACCGCCCTTCACCTCTCGTTTAACGTCGCCGTTGACAGGAACCCCGGCCTCGTGGGCGCCGCGGATAGCGCTCAGGGAAACCGCGGAATAACCGTTGACGAGGGTCGTCATCCTCCTCACGCCGTCCTGCACGGAAACAAAGAAGGCATCTATCTCGTCGCCCTCTTTTACGGCAATATTGCCGTCCTTATCCACAAGCTCCCTGAGGTCGACCGTCCCCTCGCTCTTTCCGCCGAGGTCGATATATACGAGGTCCCCCGAGATGCTGACCACCCGGGCCCTGACCTTCTGGCCGGGGCGAAGCCTCTCGGAGCGGCCGGAGCTCTTTTCGAGCAGTTCCGCGAAACTCTCCTCCTGTTCCATGTTTTCACCGGCCCCGGTCGTGATTGCCTCTCTATTTTCTTCCTGCATGATTTCTTACCTCTCAGTTCATTGAATTCGGTTCATTTGCTCCGCCGTCGGATTATATACAATCCGGGAAGGATTATTCTATACAGACCATAAGTTTAAAAGATTCCGGCCTTTCGAGTCAATCAGCTGTTACCGGACGCGCTCAGCCCGGACCATGGCCAAAAAAAGCGGACTTCATTTATAATACAAAAAATTCCTCAGGCGAGTCATGGGTCCAAAGAAAAAGAAAAAACAACGGCGCCCCGGATGGGATGAATACTTCATCACCATTGCAAAAGCGGTGTCTGCCCGCGCCACATGCTTCAGGCGCAAATACGGAGCCGTGATTACGAAGGACAATATCATCGTGAGCACCGGCTATAACGGCGCTCCCTCGGGCATGAAAGACTGCCTTGAGGTCGGCAAGTGCACCAGAAAGGAACTGCAGATACCGCACGGCGAGCGTTACGAACTCTGCCACAGCGTCCATGCGGAGGCAAACGCGATAATAAGGGCTTCGGTCGACGAGCTTAAGGGCGCCACGATCTACGTCTCCGGTGCGGACGGCAATGCCGACGAGTGCCACTCGGAGCCCTGCATGATGTGCAAGCGCATGATCCTGAATGCGCAGATCCGGCGTGTGATCTATTCCGACGGCAGCGGCAAGTATAATGTCATCAACCCAAAGGATTGGCTCAAGGGCCGCGTTTAAGCCTCCCCCCCCCAACCCGTGTTCCTTTGTAGCGCTTATATAAAATCACCGGGCGTCATGCTGCATCGTAAAACAATCCGGCGGCTCCCGGCCGCGGTTTTCGAGTTCCGCCGGTATGCTAATATAAACCATGCGCCCGCTATGCAGAGAGAAAGAGGTGCGCAAATGAAAGGAATAATGACGTGAAAAAAGCGACCGTCCTTTTTGCGCTGATGATCGGGCTGGTGTTCGTCTCGAATGCCTTTGCGGCAGGCGAACTGAAATGGTTCCCGCTGAAGGAGGGGATGGAAAAGGCAAAGGCGGAGAAAAAACCGATGATCGTCGACTTCTTTTACGGGAAGGGGTGTCCGCGATGCGAGTTCCTCCAGAAAAATGTCTACGACAACCCCAGGATCGCCGGGAAGATCATGGATGATTTTGTCCCGATAAGGGTCGACCTTACGAAGAAACTGACAAAGGACGAACAGAAGCTGGGGAACGAGTATGACTTCAAGAACGACTGTCTTCTCCTCTTCTTGGACCCGCAGGCGAACATCATAAAGGAAAAGGGCAAGAGGCTCTGCTTTGTCGACAAGGTCGACCCCGATGAATTCATAAAATATCTCGACACGATCGAGCACGAACTGCCGGAATAAGGCGGGAGAGGCTTATTTGACATGACAAAGAAAAATAGAGTATTCTACAAAACCTTGTCGCGGGGTGGAGCAGCCTGGTAGCTCGTCGGGCTCATAACCCGAAGGTCAGAGGTTCAAATCCTCTCCCCGCCACCAAATAAAATCAAGGGGTTGCGGAAAACCGTAACCCCTTTTTTTATGCCTGAAGGTGGATTTTCTAATGGTTTTCTAACGGAGCCAAGGTATTCATCAAACAGTTCGATCTACTGATTGCAGAGCCATTCTTTCATTTTCAGATGTCTATGTGCTATGCTTTAGCGTCTCTTTTGGCGACAGGTTTTTTTCGCAGTATCAATACCTTTTTTCTAATTGTCTTGCGGTGTCTTCAGATCCCGTCATTCATTAATTCTAAGCAAGAAGGCAGCAAAAAACATCTCAGATAGCCTTTCTCGTCGACTTTTCTTGCATCACCCTCTCATGCAGCCAGACCTTTATCAAGGCGCCTCTATCAACCCCGATCTTTTGCCTTATCTCATCGAGTTCATTAACCAGGGATTCGGCGACATCAATCGTCAGGCGCACTTTTTTCCCATGTCGTATTATCTTTGCCTTCTCCATATCGATCAAGTCATGAACATCCTCGCCTGCGTCAAAACGCTCGTCGAACTCCCTTGTGTTTCTATCCAGCCCTTTCTTTTTCATATAATGCTGCCTTCTTCTCCCTCGAACACCTGACGGAAATAATCCGTATCGTGGATTCGCGCCGAACGATATACACCGCAGTCCACAGCTTTCCGTGAAGACGCACGATCAGAATTCTTCTTTCTTCAGCAGGGTGCGGCGCCTCTATCTGATCCTGCTTTCATCAAGCCAAAGCGACTTCGCGTTTTCGAAAGTAATTCCACGTTTATCTTTGTTTGCATCGCTTTTTCGCTCATCCCAGCATACAAAATCTAATGTAAATCTGGACATATTAGTGACATCCACAGAATGAAATAGTTGGTTGCCTATTGCGGCTTTCCATAGCTCAAGCCGCTCGAAGGTCCACTTTATGGCATTTTGCGCGTGGCATTGAAAGAAACATCGCTCGACTTGAACATAATTCCATTATAGAGGAGGAATGTTACGGCGGCATCACCATCATGGGATTTTTGGGGGCAGGCTTCCGGCCAGGCTTTGTTTACTTGGGGCCGTTGTCCTGATAAATTGGAGGTAAACCCGATTCTGTAAAAAGAGCCGGGCATATCGAAAAAAGAGTGAGGAAGGCTCTGTGAGTGACCGTAAAACAGCCGATCTCCAGACAAGGGAGAGGGCAAGAGATATTCTGGAAGGCGGCGGAAACAAGACCCGTTTTTCTCATCTCATGCCCTTTCTCGGCCCTGCCTTCATCGCCAGCGTCGCTTATGTGGATCCCGGGAATTTTGCGACGAACATCCAGGGCGGCGCGAAGTTCGGATACATGCTGTTATGGGTTATTCTGGCGAGCAATCTCATGGCGATGCTTATCCAGACGCTGTCAGCCAAGCTGGGCATCGCAACGGGCATGAACCTCGCCGAGCACTGCAGGGTCAACTTTCCGAAATCGATGGTCATCCCGTTATGGATGCTCATGGAAGTAGTGGCGATGGCGACAGACCTCGCGGAGTTCCTGGGGGCCGCCCTTGGGTTCAACCTCCTGCTCGGAGTTCCCCTTATGGCAGGCGCCTTTCTTGCCGCCGTTTCCACGCTTGTCATGCTCGGACTCGAGCGCTACGGCTTCCGGCCGCTGGAGGCCCTTATCTCATCGATGGTCGGGATCATCGCAATCTGTTACGTGATAGAGACCTTCCTCGCCGGACCGGCGTGGGGCAAGATAGCATACCATGCCGTCGTCCCCAGGTTTTCCGGAACGGAAAGCTTGATCCTCTCTGCGGGCATCCTCGGGGCGACCGTCATGCCTCATGCCATCTTCCTTCACTCCGCCCTGACCCAGGGCCGCATAGTGGTCAGCGACAGGAAGCAACTGCAAAGCCTGTACCGTTTCGAAATCAGCGACGTGGTCATCGCCATGGGCATCGCAAGCTTCGTCAACGCCGCTATGCTCATCATGGCTGCAGCAGCATTCCATGAAAAGGGGCTCTCTCAGATCGCCTCTATCGAAGAGGCTTACCGGACCCTGGAGCCGCTCCTGGGAAAGGCGGCAAAGTGGGTTTTCTCCATTTCGCTGCTCGTATCGGGACTGTCCTCGTCGACCGTCGGGACCGGCGCAGGCCAGATAATAATGCAGGGGTTCCTTCAGCGGCGTATCCCGGCATGGATGCGGCGCCTGGCAACCATGGCGCCCCCGCTGCTCGTCATAGGCGCAGGCATGAACCCTACGCGTACTCTTGTAATCAGCCAGGTTGTGCTGAGCTTCGGGCTGCCTTTTGCAATCGTTCCGCTGGTGATGTTTACGCGACGGCAGGATATCATGGGCGAACTGGTCAATAAGCGGTCCACTACCGTTGTCGCCTGCCTGATTACAGCGCTCATCATTGCGCTGAATCTCTACCTTCTTTATGATACGCTATTAGCGAGGTGATTTTATGTTCAGGCACATCTTAGTCCCCCTCGACGGCTCCGGGATGGCGGAGGCTGCGCTGCCGGCGGCTTCTTTTTTCGCGGAAAAATTCAATTCGAAGGTCACCCTTCTCCATGTGATCGAAAAAGACGCTCCGCGTGAAGTTCACGGGCAGCATCATCTGGCGGATGTCGCGGAAGCAGCCGCCTACCTGAAGGGCATCGCGAGGGAAGCCTTTCCGGAAGGGGTGCATGTTAATATCCACGTGCACACGGCCGAAGTGGAAAATGTGGCAGCCGGCATCGTCGACCACGCGGAAGAACTGAAATACGACCTGGTCGTCATGTGCTCTCACGGCCGCGGCAGGGCGCTTCACCTGTTTCTGGGAAGCATCGCCGAGAAAGTTCTTTCCATGGGGACCTTTCCCGTCCTTCTGATCCGCCTGTTCAGGGATGGTGACATTGTGCCTTTCGCCTGCACGGCGCTCCTTTTGCCGCTGGACGGCGATCCCGAACATGACCAGGCATTGCCCGTCGCGAAGGAACTTGCGAGGTCATGTCGTGCACTTGTCCATCTCGCTGTGGTGATACCGGTCATAGGCACGCTTTCAGGTCAGGAGGCGGCAACGAGTCGTTTCCTGCCCGGCACAATATCTAAAATGCTGGAGCTATCCGCCGGGAATGCGGAAGAATATCTCGAGGCGCAGTCGAATGCACTTCGCAGTGAACATATAGAGGTAGATGCCTTCGTCCTGAGAGGCGATCCGGCTGCCGTAATCGACAGCGCCGCCCAAAGGCTCAAGGTCGATCTCATTATCATGGCCACCCACGGAAAATCGGGCATGGATGCGTTCTGGGCCGGGAGCGTGGGACATAAAGTTTCCAGCCGAAGCAGGACCCCTATCCTTCTCATCCCGGTTTCAAAGCGCCGCCGAAGCGATCCTTGAAGGCTGAAAATACTCTGCGTCGCCGCATCCATAAAGGCGGCAGGAGGAAACGGCGGCCGGTTTCCCGCCGCCGTTTCCGTCCGTCATAATGCCGTTTACCTGTCTACGATTACCATTTTCCGGGAACCGGCGCAGCCGCCTGAATTCCTGCTCCGAAGACTCCCTTCCTGTCGACGGACTCCCCGTCCCAGACACCGTTTCCGTTGACGTCGAGATACCATGAACCGTCGCTGTAGGCGCCTACCTTTGTAACGCCGTTGCCGTTCCAGTCGCCCACCGTCGGGATGACATCGGGAAGTCCCGCCCCGAATGTATACTGAGTGTCTCCGCTGTCCCAGACACCGTCTCCGTTTGTGTCAAGGTACCACGTCCCGTTGGCGAACACTCCCACCCTGATGGTCCCGTTTCCGTTCC
>JBJKSM010000196.1:0-20801 GCA_046704045.1 Thermodesulfovibrionales bacterium
TTCCCCTTACCGGGCCTATAGAGGACTTTCACCTCCAAGAGAGTGCGCCCTGCCGGGCGCACAACAACAAAGGCCGGTCGATTCGACCGGCCTTTTTCTTTTTTCAGGTATGCCTTAAAACCTTCTCTTCATATTCTGGTAAGCCAGGATTCGTACTTTCTGTCGCTGCCTTTGACGATCCTGAAAAACATGGACTGGAGCTTTTTGGTCAATTCGCCGCGCTGTCCGCTCCCTATGCGCCTACCGTCGACCTCCCGGACCGGGGTGACTTCAGCGGCGGTGCCGGTGAGAAATGCCTCGTCGGCGATATAGAGTTCGTCCCTTGTGAACCTCTCCTCGTACACCTGAATACGGTTGTACTCCGCAACTCTTATGATGCTGTCCCTTGTGATGCCTTCAAGAATCGAGGTGAGCGGAGTCGTTTTGATCACACCGTCCCTGACGATGAAGATGTTTTCGCCGGACCCTTCGGAAACGTACCCCTCGGTATCAAGCATCACCGCCTCGTCATAGCCGCAGGCTACCGCCTCCTTCTTGGCCAGCTGCGAATTCACGTAGTATCCGGCCACCTTTCCGCGCGTCATGTCGACGTTCACATGGTGTCTCGTGAACGAGGAGACCTTCACCCGTATGCCTTTTTCGAGCCCCTCGTCGCCGAGATAGGCGCCCCACGGCCATACCGCTATCGATACGCGTACGGGGTTGTCCTTCGGGTAAAGTCCCATCGCGCCGTAGCCGATGTATGCAAGAGGGCGGATGTAGCACTCCTTCACCCTGTTCACTCTGACCGTCTCGATGATCGCATCCCTGATTTCTTTCCTCGTGAAGGGGATTTCCATCATAAAAATATGCGCCGAATTGAAAAACCTCTCCACATGCTCGTCGAGGCGGAAAATAGCCGGGCCCTTTGCGGTCTTGTAGCAGCGGATCCCCTCGAACACACCCAATCCATAGTGCAGGGTATGAGTAAGCACATGGACTTTTGCGCTGCCCCAGGAGACAAACTTCCCGTCCATCCAGATTTTATCGGTTCCGGTGATCATGGCGTTTTATTTAACCAATAGAGATCGTTTCGTGTCAACAAGTTTGTCTCCGCACGTCTTAAATTCACATCTTCTCCGGAGCGGTGACGCCGAGTATGGTCAGCGCATCGCCGAGAACGATCTTCATCGCCCTGCACAGCGAAAGCCTCGCCGCGGTCGTTTCCCTGTCATCGGTGATCACCTTGTATTTGTGGTAGTAGGAATGGAAAGCGCCGGCCAGTTCCTGGAGGTAAAACGTGACCCGGTGCGGTTCATAAGACCGGGCGGCTCCTTCGAGAACCATCGCATAGGAGAGAAGTTTCTTTATAAGAGCGATCTCCTCGTCGTTGTCCGGCGCCGCGGTCCCGGCTGCGGCGACACCGCTGATATCGATCCCCTTCTCTGTTGCGTTCGCAAAGATGCTGTTGATCCTTGCATTCGCATACTGGACGTAAAACACGGGGTTTTCCGCAGACTGGGCGGTGACCACGTCGATATCGAAGTCGAGATGACTGTCGGCTTTTCTCGTGAGGAAGATGAATTTCGTGGTGTCGGCGCCGACGAGGTCCACGACTTCGCCGAGCGTCACAAAGTTCCCGGCCCTCTTCGACATCTGAAAGGGCGTGCCGTGTTTGAGCAGATTCACCATCTGCACCAGGATTACTCTGAACTTCGAGCTGTCATAGCCGAACGCCTTCATGACCGATTCTATCCTCGGGATATACCCATGGTGGTCGGAGCCCCATATATCGACAATGATATCGAAGCCGCGGTCGAGCTTGTCCTTGTGGTAGGCGATGTCCGAGGCGAAATAGGTGTACTCTCCGTCGCTCTTGACGACCACCCTGTCCTTGTCGTCGGTAAAGTCAGTGGAACGGAACCATAGCGCGCCGTCCTTTTCATACATGAAACCGTTGTTCTTAAGGTAGTCTATAGCCTTTTTCACCTCGCTCTTTTCAGAGGGAGATTCCTTATAAAGCGATTTCTCGCTAACCCAGGAATCGAAGGACACGCCGAACCTTTCGAGATCATACCTGATAAGTTCGAGCATCTTCCTGTATGAGTAATCGATAAATATATCTCTGCTTCGCTTGAAGTCGTCGAAGTCTCCTCTTTCGGCTTCCATGCTGAAGTCATGATTGAAGTCCCCGGCAATCTCGCTTATATACTCCCCCCTGTATCCCTCCTCCGGGAAAGGATAATCCTTTTTTCCGCGAAACTCCTGTATGAACCTCGCATGAACGGACTCCCCGAGAAGCCCTATCTGTCTTCCGGCGTCGTTTATGTAATACTCGCGCTCGACGTTGAAGCCCGACTCCCTAAGGACGTTGCAAAGGGCGTTTCCGGCCGCAGCGCCTCTTGCATGTCCGACATGAAGCGGACCGGTGGGGTTTGCGCTCACGAATTCGACAAGCACCCGGCGGCCGCGGCCCACATCCTCTCTCATCACCGACCTGTCACCGGACAGGAGCTTCGCGAGGGCAGAATGCAGGTATGCCTTCGTAAAGGTAAAATTGATGAAGCCCGGCCCCGCGATCTCGATCTTATCGAAGAACTCCTTCTTCCCTATCGCCGCAACTATCTCCTCTGCGATCTTCCCAGGCGCTTTCCTGAACTGCCTCGAAAGTCCCATTGCAACAGGCGTGGAGATATCGCCGTGGGATGCGGACCTCGGCACCTCGACCTCGATCTCGGGAAGAGGCGAAATCCCGAGAGATTCGAGCGCTTCTCTCACTGTTTTCACGACATCTTTTTTCATGAATTCATCCGAATGTTAAGTTTACATGCCGGCCCAAGGAAATTTCCACCTACCCTTTTCTCTCGAACGCCTTGCCGCCGATGACAACGAAGAGCAAAGAGGAGCCGAGGATCATCGCAAGATCGAGCAGAAGAGGGAAATCGGCGCCCATTCGGCCTTTCTCGAAGGGGAAGATGAGGTGCTTGAGCGCGTCGATGCCGAAGGTCAGCGGATTGATCTTCGTAAACATCTGGAACGTCACTGGCATGAGCTTCACCGGATACATCGCGCCCGACAGAAAGAACATCGGCATCACGATGAAGTTCATGATGACGCTGAAGCTCTCATAATTTTCATAGACCGACGCGAGGATGATCCCGAGCGCGGAAATGGCGAACGAAAGGACCGCGCATACGCATACTATGCCTGCGGCCTGTATGGCGCCGATACTCAGCCCGAGGACGGGGAAGAAGGCGAGGATGATGACCGCCTGGATCGTCGAGATCACCATGCCGCTCATCGCCTTGCCTACCACAACGGAAAACCTCGATATCGGCGCAACCAGGATCTCTTTCATGAACCCGAACTCCTTGTCCCAGATGATCGAGATGGAGGAGAAGATCG
Source organism: Thermodesulfovibrionales bacterium (assembly GCA_046704045.1). Taxonomy (GTDB): domain Bacteria; phylum Nitrospirota; class Thermodesulfovibrionia; order Thermodesulfovibrionales; family UBA6898; genus JAWOKY01. The sequence goes on from JBJKSM010000196.1 coordinate 3,385, forward strand.
AACTGAAGAGGATCGTCATCCCGAGAATGCCGGGGAAGATAAACTGCATGTACGTAACGCCGCCGGCAGATGGCACAAGACGCGACATCCCGCCGCCCACGAGAAAAAGCCAGACGAGCGGTCTGGCTATCGTCGAAACGAGACGGCTTCTCTCGCGGACGAACTTCTTGAACTCCCGCGCCACGATCACATAAACGGCGTTAAGCTCTATCATGCCGCCTCCTGTATGCCCGCACCGCATCTTTTATGTCGCTGCCCGAGACGCTCTCTTCCCGTATCTCCTTGCCGGTGAGCTTCAGAAATACATCGTTCAGCGTGGGCCGCTGCATCCTCACTGATAAAACCCTCTCCCCGAGCGCCCTGATGATCTCGGGGATGCACGCCTCGCCCCTGAGAACCGATATGAATATTTCTCCGTCCTTCTCGGAAGCCCCGGCGTCGAAGAGATTCCGGATATCCCCGATCGCCTTTTTGTTGTCGTCCGTCTTCAGGTAGATGACGTCGCCGCCGACGGTCTTTTTCAGCTCCTGCGGCGTCCCGGAGGAGATGATTCTCCCTTTGTCTATGATCGCGATCCTGTCGCAGACCTCGGCCTCCTCCATGTAATGGGTCGTCATAAAGATCGTCACTTCGTGCTTCCTCGGAAGCTCGGCGATGAATTCCCAGAGGTTCGCCCTCGACTGCGGATCGAGCCCGAGCGTAGGTTCGTCGAGGAACAGGACCTTCGGCCTGTGGATCAGTCCGCGCGCCACTTCGAGACGGCGTTTCATCCCTCCGGAAAAGGTCTTTACCAGGTTGTCCGCCCTTTCAGAGAGATCGGCGAATCTGAGGGCGTCTGCCACCCTTGCCTTCCTCTCCGACTTTTCGACATTGTACAAATGAGCGTGGAACATCAAATTTTCCCTTGCGGTCAGGTCCTTGTCAAGGGAACTGTCCTGGAAGACGATCCCGATCGATTTCCTCACCGCTGCGGACTCGGTATAACAGTCGTATCCGTTTAGAAAGGCCCTGCCCGACGTGGGTGCAAGGAGTGTACAGAGAATGCTTATCGTCGTGGTCTTCCCGGCTCCGTTGGGACCGAGAAAGCCGAAGATCGTGTTTTCCTCGACCTCGAAGGATATCCCGTCAACAGCGGCGATATCCCTGAATTTTTTTACAAGATTTTCGACTTTTATGATTTGCATAGGGAAGTTTAACAGATAACGGTAAAGAGTGAAAGTTCGCCGCCGGCGCACCCGCAGCAACATGTTGAATTTTTTGTCCGAATGCCTTTAAATATCAGATTAGGGTAACCGAGGGAAACAGATGAAAAGAAAATTCAGGATAGATAAGGCTCACACAGAGATCACGCCGAAGTCGACGATCCGGAAGGCGCTCTCTTTCGTGAAAAACTCTGAAGAGGAAACCCCGTACCTTCTCATGGACGAGGCGAAGGTACGGCAGAAAGTCCGTTCGATTGGGAAAAAAATCAAGAACTCCAGGGTATTCTATGCCGTCAAGGCAAACCCCGGCGTTGAAGTCCTGAAGCTTGTGGACAGCCTCGGCATCGGCTTCGAGATCGCCTCTGAGGGCGAACTGAATATTCTGGCATCCATCGGCGTGGGACCGGAGAGGATAATAACGAGCAACCCGGTTAAATCATTCAGGTTTCTCAGGATGGCGGCGGACTACGGCGTCTCCTATTACGCCTACGACTCGAAAGACGAGGTGCTGAAACTGAGAGACTACGCGCCGGGCTGCAACGTCTACGTCAGGCTCTCCGTGCCGAATGAGGGGAGCGAATGGCCGCTCAGCAAGAAGTTCGCCGTCGAGCTCGACGAGGCCGAGGAACTGCTTCTGTACGCGAAGAAAAAAGGGCTGAATCCGGCGGGCATCACCTTCCACGTAGGCTCGCAGTGCACGAACCTCTACAACTGGAATTCGGCCCTCGATAAGGCAAAGATCCTCTGGGACCGCGCGGAAAAGGCGGGAATACACCTCTCGGTCCTCAATATAGGAGGCGGATATCCCATCAGATATACGAAGAATGTCGTCGACATCGCTACAATAGAAAAAAACGTGAACAGCCTTATCTACGAAAAGTTCCCCGGGAAAACGCAGATATTCATCGAACCGGGCAGGGCGGTCGTGGGAGAAGCGGGCATCTTCGTCTCCAGGGTTACCGGAAAGGCGCGGAGGGGCGGAGACGACTGGCTCTATATTGACGTTGGAGTGTTCAACGGGTTGTTCGAAAGCGTCGGCGGAATCAAATACAAGTATATCGTGGAGGATCCCAAACAACAGAAGATGTGGACGCTTGCGGGTCCGAGCTGCGACAGCTTCGATGTGATCGACAAGGACGTCATGCTCCCTGAACCCGATATCGGAAATCTCATCCTTGTCCTTTCGAGCGGGGCCTATACGATCTCCTATGCCTCGGAGTTCAACGGATTTTCGATACCGAAAACGATTCTATTATAAGGAGAGGCCATGATAAAGTTTTTCGAGAAAGACCCCTACGCCCCCATACAGTATGCGTACGAAGTGAGCAACATCCTTTACAGCGGGAAGAGCAGGTTCCAGGAGATCACGGTTTTCGAAAACCCTTTTTTTGGTCGGGTGCTCGTTCTCGACGGCGTCGTACAGATCACGGAAAGGGACGAATTCTTCTATCACGAGATGCTCGTCCATGTCGTAATGAACTCCCATCCGGACCCGAAGCGGGTGATCGTCATCGCCGGCGGCGACGGCGGTACGGTGCGTGAGGTGCTTAAGCACAAATCGGTCGAAAAGGTTTACTTCATCGAGATCGACGAAGATGTGATAAATGTATCGAAGAAGTTCTTCCCCTCGGTAGCGTCCGGAATGAAGGACAAAAGGGTCGAGATAAAGTGCATGGACGGCGCCAAATTCGTGAAGGGGAGGAAGGCGGACATCGACCTTGTGATAGTCGATTCCACGGATATCGTCGGGTTCGCAAAGAGCCTGTTCACCAGGAAATTCTTCCGGTCGATAAGGAACTGTCTCACCCCGGAAGGCATGTTCGTGTCGCTTTCGGAATCGCTCCATTTCCACAGGGAAATAGTGGTAGAGGTCCAGGAAACGATGAGGTCGGTTTTCCCTGTCGTGGACCTGTATACCGCGCCGGTCGCTACATATGCCGGCAACTGGTGGACCTTCTCCGTGGGCTCGATGTCCCTCGACCCGAGGGAGATAAGGCGAAGGGACAGGATCAACACAAAATATTACAGCCCTGAAATACACCGTTCCTCATTCCTTCCCGAAGTCATGTACCGGAAGCTTCTTTCGGGGAAACTCGGCTGGTAGACCGCAATCCTCGCGGACTTATATCCAGGGGGAAAAAATCAACGCTCCTTGACACTTACCCCGGAGAATTGCTAAATTATTAGCACTCGATGATGGAGAGTGCTAAGCCATGTTAGACGAAAGAACAAAGCAGGTTTTGTTTGCCGTGATCCAATGTTACATCGGAGTGGCCGGCCCCGTGGGATCGAGACTGGTCTCCAAGAAATATTCCTTCGGTATTTCGCCGGCCACGATCCGGAATATCATGTCCGACCTCGAAGATATGGGATACCTTCGTCAACCCCACACCTCGGCAGGCAGGGTGCCAACCGACAGCGGGTACCGGTTTTACGTCGACTCGCTGTTGAACGACAGACAGGAGGCCGAGAGCGACCTCATGGCGCAGATTACGAGAAAGCTCGAAGCGCTTAGACAAGACCTCAACTCCTTCCTCCACGAGGCGTCTAAAATACTTTCTTCCCTCTCCCACTATATCGGCATCACGATGACTCCCGGTGCCGGCTCGACGACGCTCAACAGGATAGAGTTTATCAAGCATCGCGGCGACCAGCTCGCGGTGATCATGCTTACCGACGAAGGGCTCATAGGAAACAGGGTGGTTTCGATAGACCCCCTGCTGTCACAGAAGAACCTCAACAGGATCGCCGCATACATCAATTCGAGATACTCGGGACTCACACTCGATGAAATAAGAGAGAGGGTCGTGGGTGAGATGACGAGGGAGAGCCTTCTCTGCGACAGCCTGATTGCCGAGGCGCTGAAGATCTGTAACAGCGTCTTCTCGGCGTCGCCGGGAAACGTGTATATCTCGGGACTCTCAGACATGCTTTCCCTTCCCGATTTTTCCGACATCGAGAGGATAAAGGAACTGTTGAAGGCGATCGAGGACAAGCACATGGTCGTAACGCTGCTCGACAACATCTCCGAGGCCGAGGGGACACAGGTATTCATCGGATCGGAAAACTCCCTCGACCAGATGAAGCAGTTCAGCCTCGTTGCCGCCACGTACAAGGAAGGCTCCAGGCCCATCGGCGCCGTGGGGATCATCGGCCCCACGCGCATGAATTATGTCGAGGCCATTTCGATCGTGGATCTTACCGCAAGCTACATCACACGCATACTGTCGTACCGATAGGAGGTTGCCGTGGAAGAAAAGGAAAGGGAAAACGCTCGACCCGTTGAACAGGACACGGGCGAGACAGGGCCTGCAGCGGAAGGACCGGGTGCGCAGGAAACCGCCGGACTTGACAGGACGATTCAGGAACTCAACGACAAGTACTTGCGCTTGTACGCGGAATTTGATAATTATAGGAAGAGGGTAACCAGGGAAAGGGAGGAATTTTTCAAGTACGGGAATGAATCCCTCCTGTCAGAACTGCTTCCGGCGATCGACCATCTCGAACTCGCACTTAAACACGCTTCAAGAGAGCCCGGTTCAGGCCTCGTGCGGGGGGTGGAGATGACGCTCAAGGAGCTTTACCGGACGCTTGAAAAATTCGGCCTCACAAAGATCGAGGCCGAGGGCAAGTGTTTCGACCCATCCGTTCATCATGCGATGGTGCAGGTCGAGCGCGATGACATGGACGAAAAAATGGTGGCGGAAGAATTGAGAGCGGGGTATCGTTACCGGGACAAGGTGCTGAGACCTTCCCTTGTGGCCGTCTCGGCAAGGCCCGGCAAAGAAGCGATGCCCGGGTCCGGCAGCAAAGAGCACAGCGCAGCACAGAAGGAAAAACAAGAGAACATAGAGGAGGAACATTAAGATGGGAAAGGCAATCGGAATAGACCTTGGAACTACCAACTCCTGTGTGGCTGTCATGCAGGGCGGGGAATCTGTTGTAATACCCAACCAGGAGGGATCCCGGACCACGCCCTCCATCGTTGCCATTACCGACAAGGGAGAGCGGCTCGTGGGACAGATCGCCAAGAGACAGGCGATCACAAACCCTGAAAACACGATTTTTTCGATAAAGAGACTCATGGGCCGGAAATACACTTCCCCCGAAGTGGACCACGCCAAAAAGAGGCTTCCCTACAAGATGGTCGAGGCGCCGAACGGAGACGCCCACGTGGAGATATTCGGCAAGAAATATTCTCCGCCCGAGATATCCGCAATGATACTGCAGAAATTGAAGCAGGCTGCCGAAGACTATCTCGGCGAAAAAGTGACCGAGGCGGTAATCACCGTGCCCGCCTATTTCGACGACAGCCAGAGACAGGCTACGAAGGACGCCGGGAGGATCGCGGGGCTGAACGTCCTCAGGATCATCAATGAGCCTACAGCCGCCGCCCTCGCCTACGGTATGGATAAGAAGAAAGAGGAAAAGGTGGCGGTCTACGACCTCGGGGGCGGAACGTTCGATATCTCGATACTCGAGATCGGCGAGGGCGTCATCGAAGTAAAGTCGACAAACGGAGACACCTATCTCGGGGGGGACGATTTCGACCTGAGGATCCTCGACTGGATAGTCGAGGAGTTCAAGAAAGACCAGGGGATCGATCTCAAGAAGGACAAGATGGCGCTGCAGCGTCTCAAGGAAGCTGCCGAGAGGGCGAAGATCGAGCTTTCGACGGCCACGGAAACCGAGATCAATCTGCCCTTCATCACAGCCGACGCAACGGGACCGAAACATCTTCTTATGAAGCTTTCCCGGGCCAAGCTCGAACAACTCGTGGGCGACCTTATCGATAAAACCACCGGCCCCTGCAAAAATGCCCTCAACGACGCCGGTCTCTCCGCAAAAAATATCGACGAGGTGCTTCTCGTCGGCGGGCAGACGAGGACGCCGAAGGTGCAGCAGACGGTGCAGGGCTTCTTCGTGAAGGAGCCTAACAGGACAGTGAATCCCGATGAGGTCGTGGCTGTGGGCGCAGCCATACAGGCCGCGGTGCTGAAGGGCGATGTAAAGGAGGTCCTTCTCCTCGACGTGACCCCGCTGTCTTTGGGGATCGAAACCCTCGGGGGCATCTTCACTAAGATCATCGACAGAAACACAACGATCCCCACGAAGAAGAGCCAGGTCTTTTCGACGGCAACGGACAATCAACCCGCTGTCACGATCAAGATCTTCCAGGGTGAAAGAGAGATGGCGGCCGACAACAAACTCCTCGGCAATTTTGAGCTTGTAGGCATACCGCCCGCGCCGAGGGGCATCCCCCAGATTGAGGTGACCTTCGATATAGACGCCAACGGCATACTCCATGTTTCTGCCAAGGACCTCGGGACAAACAAGGAACAGTCGATCAGGATCACCGCATCGAGCGGCCTGTCGGAAGACGAGATCAAGAACATGGTCCGCGACGCCGAATCCCATTCCGACGAGGACCACAAGAGGAAGCAGCTTGCCGAGGCAAGAAACAATGCCGACACTCTCGTCTATTCAGTTGAAAAATCGCTGAAGGAATACGTCGACAAGATCACGGCCGATGAGAAGAGAGAAATCGAAGAGGCCCTCGAAAAGTGCAGGCAGGTGAAAGACACCAGCAGCAACGCGGAAGAGATCAAGGCGGCCGTCGACAGGCTCACGACCGCCTCTCATAAGCTTGCCGAGCACATCTACAAGGGAGGGACACAGGCGGGTGAAGGTTCCGGAGACGGAACGTCGCAGGCGAAAAAGGAAGGCGAAGAGGAAGTCGTGGAAGCTGAATTTGAAGACGTAGACAAAGACAAGAAATAGGTCTTATATGACCAATTCGACTTATGGTTTATAAAACCGGCAGAAAGTATATATGAGAGATTACTACGAGACACTCGGGGTATCGAAGGACGCCACCGACACGGATTTAAAAAAGGCCTTCAGGCAGCTCGCGATGAAATATCATCCCGACAGAAACCCCGGAGACAAGGCTTCCGAGGAGAAATTCAAGGAGGTCAACGAGGCGTATTCGGTCCTCAGCGATGCACGAAAACGGGAAAACTATGACAGGTACGGCAGTGCCGAGGGTATCGGCGCAGGGGCCGGATACGGGCCCTTCTCGGCAGGTACGGGCTTCGGGGATGTCTTCGATGACATCTTCGGCGACTTTTTCGGGGCCTTCGGCGGCGGCCAACGGCGACCGAGACCGACGAAGGGAAACGACCTCAGGTATGACCTTTCGATAAGCCTCGTCGAAGCTGCCTTCGGCGCCGAGAAAACGATCGGGTTTCCGACCTGGGAAAGTTGTTCGGAATGCAGGGGCTCCGGCTCGGAACCCGGAAAGGAACCCCAAGTGTGTCCCTCCTGCAAGGGTACGGGGCAGATACGTTTTCAGCAGGGTTTTTTCAGCGTCGCCAAAACCTGCGGCAAATGTCACGGCGCCGGCAGGATAATCACCCATCCCTGCAAGACGTGCAGGGGGAAGGGAAAGATCCGGAAGGAAAAGAGCATCGTCCTGAAGATACCCGCGGGCGTGGATATCGGTTCAAGGCTCAGGATACAGGGCGAAGGAGAAGCCGGTCTGTACGGGGGACCTAACGGGGACCTGTATGTCGTCCTGGACGTACAGGAGCATTCCTTTTTCAGGCGCGAAGGCACGGATATTCACTGCGAGGTCCCGATTTCCTTCGCGCAGGCCACCCTCGGCTCCGAGATAGAGGTACCGACACTCGACGGAACGGCGAAACTCAGGATCCCGCCGGGAACACCCTCGGGTCATCCGTTCTTTCTCAAGGGAAAAGGGCTGCCCCCGGTGGGAGGGCATCATCGCGGCAATCAGGTCGTAAGGGTATACGTCGAAGTTCCGAAAAAACTCACCCTCAGACAAAAGGAACTTCTCGAGGAATTCGCCTCGATCAACGGCGACGAGGTCTCGAAAGGCTTCAGGGAAAAACTCAAGGACCTCTTCAGCGTCGAAAAATGACCCTCCATGCCACGGATCTTCCTCCTCGATTCTGAAGTCCGCCCCGGCATCGTCACCCTGACGCGCGAAAAGGCCCGATACCTTTCGACCGTGCTAAGGTGCAGGGAAGGCGACCCGCTCACCGTAAAGGACAATAAGGGCGGCGCTTATGCTGCCACGATCGTCCGCGTCGGAAAAAGGGAAGTGACCGTCGAGATCCGTGAACGGCAGGAACTCGATGCCGAATCTCCTCTCGGGATATCACTGCACCAGTCCATGCTCAAGGGAGAGAAAATGGACTTCGTCGTTCAGAAGGCGACCGAACTCGGTGTCAGGGAAATCCGTCCGGTCATCACCGAGCGGAGCCAGGTGACCGAAACGCGGAAGCTGCCGAGGTGGAGGAAGATCGCCGAGGAAGCGGCGAGACAATCGGGAAGGGATGCCATTCCCGTGATTCTCGAACCCGCAGACCTTTCTTCTCTGTTCGGCGGCGTGAGCCCCCTTTCCGGAGGCGGGCTCGTGTTCTGGGAGCGGGGGGGGGAAGCCCTGCCACATGCGCTCGAGAAATTCAGGGGGGCCTCCGCGATTTCGCTCCTGACGGGACCGGAAGGCGGCTTTTCCGAAGACGAGATAAGGCAGGCGTCCGGGAGAGGGTTCGTCACCGCCACCCTTGGAAAACGGATACTGAGGGCCGAGACCGCTGCGATCGCGGCGGTGTCCATAGTCCAGTTCGCGCTCGGCGATCTCGGGACGTGACTCCACATTCCTCTCTGTCTTGAGGGAACTGTCTTTAGGAAAGGCGACAAACGCCGGCGAAGGGAAATTTGGTTTACTGCGGCGATCATGTATAATATGTAAAAGGGAGAATGGCACTCGAGATATTTTTCATCTTTGTATTTTTACTGCTGAACGGCTTTTTCTCGGCCTCTGAAATTGCCGTAGTCACTTCCCGCAAATCCTTCGTCAAACAGCTTTCCGAACAGGGCAGCCACCGGGCCGCATCGCTTATGAAACTCCAGTCAGAGCCCGACAGGCTGTTCGCAACCGTCCAGATCGGCGTTACGGTGATGGGCTCCCTCGCCTCTGCCATAGGCGGGGCAGCATCCGTAAGTGTCCTGAAACCGATCATCTCCGGAGTGCCCGTACCCTTCATCGCTCATGGGGCCGAGGCGATCTCGATAGGGGTCGCAGTGGTAGTGATCTCCTATTTTTCTCTCATCATAGGGGAACTCGTCCCGAAATCGATAGCGCTCAGGAACCCCGAAAGAGTCGGTCTTGTCGTGGCAGGGCCGATCTCATTCATCTCGAAGGTCTCTTCTTTCTTCGTTACCATGCTCACGTCGAGCACAAATTTTCTGTTGCGGCCCTTTGGAACGACGGCATTCTCCCAACGTTCGTTCGTAAGCGAGGAGGAGATCAAGCTCCTGATTGAGGAGGGAAAGGACCGGGGAATTTTCGAAAAGACCGAACAGGAGCTGATCCACAGCGTCTTCAGGTTTACGGACATTTCGGTGAAAGGGGTGATGGTACCGACGGCCGAGATGGTCGCTTTCAATATCCGTGAATTGCCCGAGAACATCGTCAGGAAGATCGCAGAGGAGAACTTTTCGAGGTATCCCGTTTACGACAGGGACAAGACCGACATCAAGGGCATCCTGTACAGCAAGGATGTATTTAACGAACTCGCCTACAGCAGGGAGATAGTGCTGCCGCAACTCCTGCACTACGCCCTGTTCGTGCCCGAAAGCATGAAGATCAGCTCGTTGATGCGAGAGATGCAGAAGAAGAGGCTGCATATGGCGATCGTAGTAGACGAATACGGATCCGTGGCCGGCCTCGTCACTATCGAAGACCTCCTTGAGGAGATCGTGGGAGAGATAAGGGATGAGTACGACACGGAGAGCCCGGTTCAGATGCTGAAAGACGGTGCGATGCTCGTGGACGCCTCCCTTGCCGTGAGGGACCTCAACGAAGACTACAACATGGACATCCCCGAATCGAACGAATACGAGACGCTCGGGGGGTTCCTTCTGTCGAGTATGCAGCGGCTGCCCTCCGTAGGGGACAATTACAGCACCGACAGCAGGAGGTTCACGATCGCAAACATGAAGGGACGCCGCATCCTGAAGGTGCGAGTCGACCCCCTTAAAGGGCGGTAGACGGGAACGTTGCCGGGACACGAAAGGAGTATGAAGTGGGAAGAGGAAAAAATATTCCAGCTGAAACACGGGAGACGGACGGGCCGAAGGGTTTCTGGGGCAGACACGGCGGGAACATACTGCTTGCCGCCCTGTTCCTCTACGTTGTCCTCCTTGTGACAGGGACAATCGCCGAGATATTCCACATCGATTCAGTCCTTGACTGGTGGATATGGCGCCCGATGGGAAAATAAAGGGCGGACGGTCCTCGGAGAAAACGCACTCTGCCGTCCCTCATCTTCACCCATTGTGCCGAAGCCCTGTTGATAAGCTCCTCCCATATCGCGCCCGGTTTCCTTTTGAAAAGTGTCTTCTCATCGGCGTCAAGGACATGCCAGTCCCCTCTGGACACCTCTCTTTCGAGCTGCCCCGGTGCCCAGCCTGCGTATCCGGCGTAGACGCGGAAGTCTATTCCTTTGTCACCCCGTGCAATAACCGATTCAAGCGTCTTCCGGCTCATGCTCATGTATACGTCTCCGAAGATATGCAGAGACGCTTCCGGTTTGCTGCCGGTCCGGACCAGCAAAAACATCTCATCCACCCCTACAGGCCCGCCGATATATACCTTGTTGCCGCGGTTCTTCATTCCCTTTATCCCCGGCAGAACGGACGATAGTTCCACATCGGTTGGATGGTTGATAACCAGGCCCATCGCTCCGTTCGGACCGTAACTTACCAAAAGGATCACAGCCTGCGAAAAAAGAAGATCCCCGACCCGCCTGTCCGCAACGAGGAACTTTCCCCGTTGAAGCGAAGCGTCAGGCCCGTACGGGATAGCAGCCGGGGAGTCTCCGGGAGCGCGCACAGGTGTTTCGCCGACAGCCGGTTCGGGCACCGCCGCCTGCGCGGAAAGAATGCCGGGGAGCGCCCGCAACAGGACCAGCCCGACAAGCAGGGCCGCCATGATATATCTCCTCCGGATCGGCATCATCGCTTCCTCATGCTACCTGAAACTCTCCTCTTCGGAGGGAAATGATCCGTCCTCCGTTTCACTCTTGTACGCCCTTACGGCATTGAGGGCGTCCTCTTTCAGATTTGCATAGCGCTTCACGAACCGTGGCGTGAACCTCTCGAACATGCCCAGAACATCGTAAAGCACAAGGGCCTGCCCGTCACAGTGGGGACCGGCCCCGATGCCGATCGTCGGTATCGCAAGCTCCGAGGTGATCCTCCTGGCCAATTCCAGGGGTATCGCCTCCAGAAGAAGCGAAAAGGCGCCGGCATCCTCGACCGCGTGCGCTTCCCCCAGAAGCCTCTTCGCAGACTCTTCGCTTTTCCCCTGCACCTTGTATCCCCCCATCCTGTGTATCGACTGGGGGGTGAGACCGATGTGCGCCATAACAGGGATACCCGTCTTCGTCATCGCGTTAATCCGGTCGCACACCTCTTTCCCTCCTTCGAGCTTCACCGCTGAGGCGCCGGCGTCCTTGAGGAATCTCCCGGCGTTCCTCACCGCCTCTTCGAGACTCGCCTGGTAAGACATGAAAGGCATATCTCCGACAACGATCGCGTTCGTCACGGCCCGCGCTACCAGTCGCGTGTGGTATATCATATCGTCCATAGTGACGGGCAGCGTATTGTCAAGCCCCTGAACGACCATCCCCAGCGAATCGCCTACGAGCACGGCGTCGATTCCCGCCTCGTCCACGATCTTCGCAAAGGGATAATCGTATGCGGTGAGCATCGTAATTTTCGCACCTTCGGCCTTCTTTTTGAAGAAATCCCGGATCGTAATCTTGGACATTATCAGCACCTCGACAGTTCTAAGGGGTATGCTAAATAATAGGTCTTTTGCCCGATATTATCAAGCACTTTCGGTCGTATGGTATACTACCGGAAGGATGGCCATGGGAGAAAGAACCTTCTATCAACCCCTGACGAAAGCGGACAGAGTAACCGTGATACTTTACAGGACCGGGATACTTTTTTCGACCCTGCTCATCTGCCTCTGCGCATTCATCGCCGCAGAGGACACCTTCGGCAATGTGCCGCTTCCTGTCACCGGGCTCGAGCTCGGGGGCATGCTACTGCTTTTCTATTTCGCCCTAGGCCTGAGCGTCTTCTTCATCCACCTCTATGTAGGCAAATTTCACAGGTTCCTGAAAATGGTATACTATGCCGCTGCAGCGTGTCTTGTTATTCTCTTCCTGCTTGGCAAGGGCGATCCGATAGCCCCGCTCTTTGCCGCAAAACCCTACGGCGCCCTCCTTCTCATCCCGATCTCTCTGTGTCTCGGCTTCGTGACTGCAAAAGAGGCGTTCTGCTTCCAGCTCCTGGAGGGGTATATCCTGGCCGGAATAATGCCGTCATATCTTTTCTTTTATTCCGTCGGCGCACTGAACGCGAAGACCTCCGCTCTGGGCCTTTGCCTGATCGCGGCCCTCCTGTTTATCTTCATGTGCAGGAAGATCTTCATGCCGGTCCACTTCGACATCGGCGACAAGTCCGCCTACCAGCCCTGAAATAATCCCCACAAAAAAAGCAGGGCTCATACCCTGCCTTTTGAATTCCGCGACTGCTACTTTATTCCCGCCGCCAGCTTTGCCGAGGCAACGGTGTTTTTCATCAGCATGGTAATCGTCATCGGTCCGACGCCGCCGGGCACAGGGGTAATGAATCCTGCTATCTCCCTGGCTGCGTCGAAATCCACGTCACCCTTCAATATCGGCACCATCTTGCCGGTCTTTTCGCTCTTCTTCTCGCCTACGCGATTGACGCCGACGTCGATCACGCATGCGCCGGGCCTGATCCATTCCGGTTTCACGAGCCCCGGCACACCGGCCGCCACAATCAGGATGTCGGCTTTCTTGCAATGGGCTTCCATGTTCTTCGTTCCCGTATGCACGACCGTGACTGTGGAGTTCGCGCCCTTCCCTTTCTGGAGCATGATCATGGCGATGGGCTTGCCCACGATATTGGAGCGCCCGACCACTACAACTTCAGCGCCGGAGGTCTCGACGCCGGAGCGGACGATCAGCTCCTGTATGCCCGCGGGGGTGCAGGGCAGAAACTTCGCCTCGTCGCCGCCTATCATCAGGCGGCCGACATTGACGGGGTGGAAGCAGTCCACGTCCTTGTCAGGGTCTATGGCATTGAGGACCTTTTTTTCGTTGATATGTTTAGGGAGCGGAAGCTGCACGAGGATGCCGTGTATCTTCGGGTCTTTATTGTACTTCTCGACGAGCTTGAGCAGGTCGGCCTCCGACATGTCCTCGGGCTGGTCGTCCTGGACCGAATTAAAGCCGAGCTCATGAGCGGTCTTCTGTTTCCCGGTGACATAACTGATTGAAGCGGGATTTTTTCCGACCAGGATGGTAACGAGGCCGGGAACCACGCCGTGTTTTTCCTTCATCATCTCGACTTCCTGCTTGAGCTCCCCGCGTATCTGTGCCGCGATTTCCGTGCCGCTTATGATTTTTGCAGCCATTTCCTTCCTCCTTTGGTATAGAGATCGGACTTCGGTGGTCGCGTCGCATCTTCCGCCTCCCGGCCGGCAGTCCTTAATCCCTTTTTTTAATCAATTCCAGGAATTCCTGTCTGGTCGATTCTTTTGTTCTGAATATACCTCTGACCGCGGACGTCACCGTCCGGGTACCCGGTTTCTTCATCCCCCTCATCGAGAGGCAGAGGTGTTCGGCGTCGATCATAACCATCGCTCCCTTCGGTCTCAGCTTGGTCATGATCATGTCGGCGAGCTGGGCGGTAAGACGCTCCTGCACCTGGGGCCTCTTGGCGAGGATTTCGACCGCCTTGGCGAGTTCTCCGATTCCGGCGATCTTCCCTTCGCCGGGGATGTATGCGACATGGGCCTTCCCGATAAAAGGCAGCAGATGGTGCTCGCAAACGGAGTAAAAAGGAATATCCTTCAGGAGCACCAGTTCGTCGTGACTCTCGCCCTCCAGGTGCTTCAATATCTCCTCCGTTGGCGTTTCGAGACCGGAGAATATCTCCTGGTACATCCTTGCCACCCTGTCCGGGGTGTCCTTTATCCCGGGCCGCTCCGGATCCTCTCCTATGCCTTCGAGGATCAAACGTACTCCTTCTTCTATCTTCTTGAGGTCCATAGTCAGGTTGGGTTAAAAGTTAAAAAAGGTATTTAATCCCGAAGTTTACCATTAGGAACGGAGAGATGTCAAAAGGTCGTTTCGCCTTATGCTGCGTGCGAACGGCTTTGTTCGCTTCACTGTGGCGGACGGGATAAAATACTCCTGTACGTGAATGGATTATTGCGGGATAATGAGAAGTATACAAGAGAAGCTTATTCGGGAGAAACGGCATATGACGGCTAAGCGGCCGGAAGATTTTGCACAGCGGAAGAAACGCATCGGGAAGATGGTGGAAGTCTTGAAAAAACTCTATCCCGAGATCAGGATCGCGCTGAATTACGGAAACAGCTGGGAACTTCTTGTGGCGGTGATCCTGTCGGCCCAGTCGACCGACAGGAAAATTAATGAAATCACCGCAAAACTTTTCAAAAAATACAAGACCCTTTACGATTACGTCAACGCTGACATAAAACATTTCGAAGAGGACATTAAGGCAAGCGGGTTCTATCACAATAAGGCCAAAAATGTCCTTGCATCTGCAAAGCTCATAAAAGAACGTTTCGGCGGCAGGGTGCCTGATACGATGGAAGATATTCTCAGCCTCCCCGGCGTTGCGAGGAAGACGGCCAATATCGTGCTCGGAAACGCATACGGAATCGTCGAGGGAATCGCCGTCGATACCCACGTCCGCAGGTTCGCGCTGAAATTCGACTTAACGGAAAACACCGACCCCAACAAGATAGAACAAGACCTGATGAAGCTGCTCCCCAGGAAAGAATGGTTTGATTTTACTTACAGGATACAGACATACGGCAGGGAGATTTGTCCAGCCATCAGGCACGATTGCAGAAATCATCCCCTGACGAAGTTATACCCTCCTGCGGCGGACCGCTGGCCCGGAGCAAAATAGCATTTATGATGTAGGTCCATTCATCGTTCGCACTTCCGGGGACCGGCTGGTAGAGTGAAGTGCTTCAATCCAGCTGGAAGTGTCTATAAGTATTATTTCGCTTTCGCCCACTTCTTTTCTGCCCGCATCCCGCGAAGGTCTTCCTGAGTCATGAAGTCCCTGAAGGTGACAAGCAATTTCGCGAGTTCTGCCAGCCTGCGGCGCCTGTTGAACTCCTTGATAGCGTATACCACAGCGTCCCGCTTTGTCTTCGCTCCGGTATATTTTATTATTTCTTTCAGGTCCTCATCGGGAATATCAATAGCGGTTTTCATGCTTCTATGATAGACTAATTCGGATTCTTTTTTAACTGCCATGAGATTCCTCAATCCGCCGCCTTTGCGCCGGTATGCACCCTGCAGAAGGCCCGATACGGCAATTTGACAGTGGCGCCTGGGTCGCGGAACTCCCCGGAACGGCATCTAAGAAAACCTGAGACGAGACAGAAGAAGTGGTGCCGGAGACCGGGATCGAACCGGTACGCGGTTTCCCGCGAGGGATTTTAAGTCCCTTGCGTCTGCCAATTCCGCCACTCCGGCGGCACAAGATATACGATACAAAAAAAAGCCCAAAAAGACAATTCGCGTGGCCGGCAGCAGCTATAAAAAAAGCCGGACTGAACATCCGGCTCTTTTTACCATTCGTTCGGGGTGAGAGTTTATTTCTTCTTTATATAAAACTCTATGACCCCGCCGTTCTCCCTGGTTTCGAGAAGCTCGTGGCCGAGCCTCTTCAACAGCGCAGGGATGTCCGACTTCGAACCGGCATCGGTTGAGATCACCTCGAGAACCTGACCGGAAGGAAGCGCATCGATCGCCTTCTTGGTCTTCAAAACCGGCATCGGGCAGTTCATCCCCTTGGTGTCGAGAACCACATCCGCCTTGACATCACTCATTTCAACCTCCTGATTTAGACAATATCCATTGTCAATAAAATTATAAACTATTAAACAATATTCACCCTGATTTGTCAACGGAGAAGGCCCGCAGTTTTCTTCCGGATGCCCTTGCATGTCAGGAAAAGGAGCGATGTCAAAACCCGGCAAGACGCCACGTTCACGTGCCACACGGCATTACTTCAACTTTTTCACCATGTCTGCGGCCGGGATCGCCGCGAGCGTCAGAAGCTGAAGTGACCCGCGCGAGCCGAGTTCCATCGACATCTTCATGATCGTCTCGTTGTCCTTTGCCTCGACTATATTCACAAAATCGTACGGTCCGAGCACCGCGAACTGCTGCACAACCTTCACTCCCATCTTCTCCAGTTCCTTGTTCACCTCCAGAATGCGCTTCGGGTTCTCCTTGAGGGTCTTTCTGCCCTGGTCGGTCAGGTTGCTAAGTACGACGTAGGTAGCCATGTCCTTCTCCTTTCGCTATGGAATTTACCCCTTCTCCCTTCCTTATACTATCTCCCGCATGCCCTGTCAACAGGCGACCTCTCTCCCCGATTGCTATTTGACATCCCCGCCCGTCTATGCAAAAATTTATTCATGTGGGAATATACCGAAAAAGTAAAAGACCTTTTCCTTAAGCCGAAGAATGTCGGAGAGATAGAAAACCCGGACGCCGTGGGAGAGGTGGGAAGCATCATCTGCGGCGACGCGCTGAAGCTGTTCCTCCAGATCGACAAGGAGACGGGAAAGATCGTCGACGCGAAGTTCCAGACATTCGGCTGCGCAAGCGCCATCGCAAGTTCCTCCGCCCTCACCGAGATCATCAAGGGAAAGACCCTTGATGAGGCGATGAAAGTCACCAACCAGGAGATCGCCGACTTCCTCGGAGGTCTCCCACAGGAGAAGATGCACTGCTCGGTCATGGGAAAGGAGGCCCTGGAGGCCGCTATCGCAAACTTCAGGGGCGAAGAGGCCCCGCAGCACGAAGAAGGGAATCTCATCTGCAAATGTTTCAACGTGACTGAAGAGAAGATCAGGAAGGTGGCGATGGAAAACCACCTTACCACGGTCGACGAGGTGACGAACTTCACCAAGGCGGGCGGAGGCTGCGGCGAGTGCAGGCCGAACATTGAAACCATTCTCCAGGACCTCTGGTCACTGAAGCCGCCGACCGCCGCCCCGAAGCCGAAAAAACTCACCAACCTGCA
>JBJKSM010000197.1:0-6702 GCA_046704045.1 Thermodesulfovibrionales bacterium
GTGCTGCAGCGGCATCAGGATAAACCTCACCCCCTATGATATCTACCGCCTCAAAAACAGGCTCGGCATCTCCCACCACGACTTCCTCCTGCAGTACACCGTACCCAGATCGATCGACGGCACGCCGCTTCCGGTGGCGGTGCTCAAGCTGAAAGACGATGCGGAGAAGTCCTGCCCGTTTGTCACCCCCGAAGGCTGCACCGTCTATTCGGACAGACCGGTCACCTGCCGGTACTACCCGATCGGCATGGCGATCATGAAGAAACACGACAAGAAGACGGGAGAGGACTTTTTCATAAAGATAAAGGAAGACCACTGCCTCGGCCACAAGGAAGACAAAAACTGGACGATCGACGAATGGCGGGCCGACCAGGAGTCGGACCTCTACGACGAGATGAACAGCGACTGGATGGAAGTCGTCCTCAAGGCGAAGTCCCTCGGCATTGTCGAATTCAGCCAGAAGTCCCTTGATCTGTTTTTCATGGTAAGCACCAACCTCGACATGGTCAGGGATTTTATTTTCAACAGCAGTTTCCTGACCGCGTATGAGATTGATCCCGGGGTTGTCGAGAAGATAAAGAGCGACGAACTGGAGCTCCTGAAATTTTCCCTCAAATGGCTGCGCTTTGCCATGTTCGGGGAAGGGGACTTCAAGGTGAACGCAGAGGCGAAAAAGCGCGCCCGCGAGAGACAAAAAACTGCTGCGCTGGAGAAGGCGAAGCTGATGGAAGAGCATGCGAAGAAGAAGCTGGCAAAGTCACCTGAAGAGGTCATGAAGGAAGCAGATTCCGGAGAATAGAAAGAGTGAAGACGGCCGCTATCCGGCGATGACGAACCCTTTCCCCTCTTTTTTCAGAAAGCCCTCCTGAATCAGGCGCGCGAGATTCTCGTCGAGCCTTTGCGGGGCCAGTCCAAGTTCGGCGCTCAGTTTCCTCCGTGAAGTGACTTTCCGACTGAGGAGCGCCTTGAGGATCATTCCCCTCACCTGCCTGTCAGAGCCCTGAAAGCGCGTCTGGCTCCTGTAATGGGCGCTTCTCCTGTTGGGGTTGGCCGCCTTTTTGCCGAGCATTGCCCCGTAGTCCATCAGTGCGTAGTACCACTCTCTCGGATCGTTGCCCTCAAGGGTCTGCCGGAGAATGGGCTGGATGTCCGCATCGCTTACCGAATCCCGGTCGCCGAAAAAGAAATGGATGAATACCCTTCGGATATTCGTCTCTATGAAGAGTGAAGGCTGACCGAACGCGAACGTAAGGATCGCGGAAGCGGTGTAGTCGCCGATTCCGGGAAGTGCCAGAAGCTCTGACTTCGATGCAGGCAGTCTGCCGTGAAAATCATCCACAATCGTCGAGGCGATCCGCCTGAGGGCGATCGCGCGCCTGTTATAACCCAGGCCCTGCCAGACCTTCAGTATGTCCTGAAGAGGGGCGTGTGCAAGGGAAGAGAAATCCGGGAAGGTCCTGATGAAGAGGGCATATTTTTCGATCACCCTCTCGACCTGCGTCTGCTGGAGCATGATCTCCGACACCAGGATCCTGTATGGATTGCGGGTCTTTCTCCAGGGAAGGCTGCGGCCATGCTGCCGGTAGTGAAGAGTGATGGTCTTTTTGAAGATGACGACAGCGCTCCTGGTGACTCCCTTCTCCCCGAGAACTTTTCCCAACTGCAAGATCAGTCTGTCTTCTTCCGGGTCGCGGGCCTGCTCCCCTGTCTTCGCCCCCATAATCAGTAGATTCCAGGATGAAAATGATGTATGACAAAAATCAGGGTTGACGCTGCCAGGGCGAGAAACAGTCCGGAGAGCGAGAGAAGCCCGGCACAGAAGGTCCTGATATCCTGAGAGGAGAGCCTGCCCGCCCACAACAGTTGTATGGCAAGCCAGAGGAGGAAGAGATTCACAAACGCGAAATGGACTCCGGGGATGTCCATGATCGCACGCGCCGCCCGGAAATGCACAAGGAGAAGGTAGAGGACAAGCCACCACACCAGGGGCGCAACTGCGATAAACGAGGAGAAAACCTTATATCTTGTTCCGGCCTTTACATTCCCGAAGACGAGACTGTCGCCGGATATTCTGGGAACAACAGAAAATCCCGCGGGTCTTCCGAAGACGAGGGCTGCAGCATAGTGGGCGAGTTCGTGGAGAAAGGTGCCGACAAAGAGGAATGCGACTTTAAGAAGAAGGCGTATTCTCACTGCCTGCGCCGGGATACCTTCCGCCCCGGCTGTCCTTCCCCGGCCTGCTTTTCCCCCGGCCCGGAGCATGCCCCCCCTGTCCTCGCGACCCCGCGGCTCTTCCCTCTCTCGCGGCGCCGGAATGCCGGGACTTCTGGTGCGGGCCTCCTGAGAAAGCAGGCCGCTGGCCCTTCTGCTGCGGCCGGCGATGGGGCCTTTTGAAATCGGTGACGATGAGCTCATCTTCGACAGGCCTGACGGGTATTTTCTGTTTTATGTAGTCTTCTATGTCTTCAAGGGAGTGGACATATTCCTCGCAGGCGAGGCTGATCGCCTTGCCCTCTGCGCCCGCCCTTGCGGTTCGGCCGATCCTGTGGACATAATCCTCCCTGTCCTGGGGAAGGTCATAGTTGATCACATGTGTGACGCCCTCGATGTGAAGGCCCCGGCTTGCCACATCCGTGGCGACCATGATCGGCAGCTCGCCTTTCTTGAATTGGTCGAGGATCTTCATGCGCTTCCGTTGCGGGATCTCTCCGGTGATCGAGGCGGTCCCGTAATTATTTGCGTTGAGCAGGGTCTCGAGCCTTTCGGCCATCGCCCTGGTATTGACGAATATGAGGATGCGTCCATGCTGTTCGCGCCTCAGCAGGCCGAGGAGCAGGCCGAATTTCTCGGACTGTCCCACATGGTACAACTCCTGCTCGATCTTCTTGACCGTCACCTGCTCCGGCGTGATCGATATCTCCTTGGGAAGGTTCATGTGTTCATAGCAGAGTTCCATGACGCGGGCTGAAAGGGTCGCGGAAAAGAGCATGGACTGGCGCGCATCGTAAGGAGACATCCTCCGCAGCAGGAATCTCAGATCCGAGATGAACCCCATGTCGAACATGCGGTCTGCCTCGTCGATCACGAGGAACTCGGTCTTTTTCAGGCTGTAGACCCGTTGCTTGAGATAGTCTATGAGGCGGCCGGGAGTTCCGATGAGCATGTCGACATCGCCGCCGAGGGAATCACGCTGTTTGAGGTAATCTATGCCTCCGAATACCGGCACGATATTGAAGCCGGTAAATTTGCCGAGCACCGATGCCTCGGCGTGTATCTGTGAGACCAGCTCCCGCGTCGGCGCGATCACGAGGGCGCGCGGGGACGGCCCCGGTCCCGGAGACGGCTGTGAGAGCATGCGCGAAAAAACGGTGATAAGAAAGGCGGCGGTCTTCCCGGTGCCGGTCTGTGCCTGAACGGCGACGTCCCTGCCGGCAAGTGCGAAGGGCAGCGTCGCAGCCTGGACAGGCGTACACTCCCTGAAACCGGCGGCCCTGATCCCTTCCAGGATGACCTCCTGAAGACGCAGATCCTCAAATCTCATATGTACTACTATAACCTATATGCCCCTGTCAGTGCATCCGAGCCGCTCCCGCGCGGATGTGCCGCGGTCGTCTTTCAGGTGACGTCGGCAGTGAAGGCCCTTTGATCGTCTCTACTGGAATTCATTGGAAAACGCGTGCTAAAATATCAAATCTTCTTTCCCAAGGAATAGAAATCAATGGCTGAAGTCGTCCCTTTTAAAGGTGTCTTGTATAACGTACCGAAGGTGTCCGGCCTGTCCGGCGAAGACCTGCTCGCCCCGCCTTATGACATCATCACTCCGGAGTACCGTGAAGAGCTCTACAGCAAGAGCCCCTATAATATCGTGCGGATCGATTTCGGAAAGGCCCTGGACGGGGATGACGAACACGAAAATAAATATGTGCGTGCAAGGGGTTACCTCGAAGAATGGCTGAAGGAGGGGATTCTGACAAGGAGCAGGGAGCCCTTCTTTTATTCTTATGAAATATCGTATAAAATTGAAAATAGCGACAGGACGCTGAGGGGCTTTCTCGGACTCGTCAGGCTTGAGGAACTCGGGAAAGGGAGTATCCATCCCCACGAATGTACTCATTCCAAACCCAAAAAGGACAGACTGGAGCTCATGAGGATCTGCGGCGCAAATATCAGTCCCATTTTTTCCCTCTACAGCAGCGGGGAAAGAAGGGCTTCCGCGATTCTCTCCCGCGCGGGCGAAACCCCGCCATTTATCGAGGCGCGGGACGCCGACGGCTCCGTACACAGACTCCGCGAGATAACCGACGCGGGGGCGATCGATACGATCCGGGAGGAGCTCAGGGACAGGCCGATATTCATCGCGGACGGGCACCACAGGTATGAGACCGCCCTCGAATACCGCAATGAGATGAGGGCGAAGGAAGGCGCATCGGCAGGCCCGCGACCCTATGACTATGTGCTCATGTTCCTCGCCAATATGGCGGACGAGGGGCTTACGATCCTGCCGACGCACAGGTTGATCAGGGAAATACCTGAAGACATGCTGGAGCGGCTTTCGGCGCATTTCCTCATCGAAAAGGTAAACGTCGGGGAGATCACCCGCAGGATTGCAGGCAGGCGGCATGTTCTCGGTTATTATGCGGGAGGGGGAGAAGTAGGCTGCATCCTTGACTACAGGGGAGAGGATCTGTCCGGGCTCCCGCCGGCACTTGCTGATCTCGATGTGTCGATTTTGCATGAACTGATCCTGGGGAGGCTGCTGCATGAAAGCGACATCGCCTACGAAATGGACATCAGAAAGTGCCTGCAGCTCGTGAGAGAGGGCAGGTACGCGGCAGCTTTTTTCCTGAATCCCACGCGGGTAGGGGACGTGGAGAAGGTGGCGCTCTCTTCGCTCAGGATGCCGCCGAAGTCGACCTATTTTTATCCCAAGCTCTTGACCGGTCTGGTTCTGAATATATTCAATAACACTTTTTAAAGGAGGCCAAAGATGGCTGTTCGCGTAGCAATCAACGGTTTTGGCAGGATTGGAAGAAACTTCCTGAGGACGAGCAAAGGATACAAAGAGTTCGAGATAGTGGCGATCAACGACCTTACCAACTCAAAGACCCTTGCACACTTGCTCAAATACGATTCGGTGCACGGCGTATTCGATGCGGACGTCAAAGACACCGGCGCGGGGATCTCCATAGACGGAAAGGAGATAAAGATATCCGCGGTCACGGCGCCCGAGAAACTTCCATGGAAGGACCTCGGCGTGGACATCGTCATAGAATCGACGGGGCTTTTTACCGACAGGGCTTCGGCCTCAAAGCATATCGAAGCCGGGGCAAACTATGTCATCATCTCGGCGCCGGCCAAAGAGCCTGATGCGACGGTCTGCATGGGCGTCAACGAGGAGACCCTCGATGTCTCAAAGCACAAGATCATCTCGAACGCCTCCTGCACCACGAACTGTCTCGCCCCGGTTGCAAAGGTGCTCCTCAACGAGTTCGGACTGATAAAGGGCCTGATGACCACGATCCACTCGTACACCAACGATCAGCGGATACTCGATCTGCCGCACAAGGATTTAAGAAGGGCGCGCGCAGCGGCGCTCTCGATGATCCCGACAACGACCGGCGCCGCCAAGGCGGTGGGACTCGTGCTTCCCCAGCTGAAAGGCAAGCTCGACGGTATGGCGATCAGGGTCCCGACCCCGAACGTTTCTGTCGTCGACCTGGTCGCCGAAATCGCAAAAGACACAACCGCGGAGGAAGTGAACGCGGCGCTCCGGAAGGCCGCCGAGGGCCCGATGAAGGGTATTCTTCAGTATACCGAGGAGCCGATCGTCTCGATCGATTGCAACGGCAACGGCCATTCTTCTGTTGTGGACGCCGGGGTCACGAAGGTCATGGAAGGCAGGATGGTCAAGGTCCTTTCGTGGTATGACAACGAATGGGGCTACAGCTCCCGGCTGAGAGACCTCATTCTGTACATCCTGAAAAAGAGGGGCTGATCGATGATCAGGAAGAACGGCGCAAATTCCATCGGGATAAAGGACATACTGACCAAGCTCTCGATAGATGAATTGAATGTTCGGGGGAAGCGGGTCTTTATAAGGGTCGACTTCAATGTGCCCTTTGACGACAACCTCCGGATTACCGATGACAGCAGGATACGCTCCACCCTTCCGACCATCAATTACGCCATAGACGAGGGAGCGAAGGTGATCCTGGCGTCCCACCTGGGAAGGCCCAAGGGAAAACCGGACCCGCGATACTCTCTCGCCCCTGTTGCGAAGAGGCTCCAGAGGCTCCTTGACAAGGATGTCGTCTTTGCGCCGGACTGTATCGGCCCGCAGGTCGAAGGCCTTGTGGGAAAGATGAAGGACGGCGATGTCCTCCTCCTCGAAAACCTGAGATTTCATGCAGAGGAGGAGAAAAACGACGAACACTTTGCCGGAAACCTGGCGAAGCTTGCGGACTTTTATATCAACGATGCCTTCGGCGCCGCCCACCGGGCGCACGCCTCGACAGTGGGGATTCCCAAATTTCTTCCTGCGGCTGCCGGCTTTCTGATGAGGAAGGAGATCGAGTACCTCAAGGGTGTCGTGGACAACCCGGTGAGACCCTTTGTCGCAATCCTCGGCGGCGCGAAGGTCTCCGGCAAAATCGGCGTACTCGAACATCTCGAGGCGAAGGTGGACAAGGTGCTTGTCGGAGG
>JBJKSM010000198.1:0-22341 GCA_046704045.1 Thermodesulfovibrionales bacterium
TCTTTTACCGTCTTGATCTTTCGGAAAGGTTCAGCAGCGCTCCGCCGGGCTATGAAAGGTATCGCTTCCACGTACCTGAAAATGAAAAAAACTGCATCTTCTGTCACCGGCTGGATGAAGAGGCGGAGAGTAAAGATGCGGGCCATTCTCACTGCATGCCGTGCCACAAGAGGATCGAGGCATACAGTTATGTGCACGGCCCGTGCGCTGTGGGCGCATGCGGCACATGCCACAGACCCCGGGCGGAAGGCATCAAGTACGGCGTCCCACAGCCTTACGACAGGATCTGCCATCGGTGCCATTCGGAAACGATGGATGCATGGAATGCCCTTGCACACAGACACGGCCCCTATGCGCTCGGTAACTGCACGATCTGCCACAGTCCCCACGGGTCTGACCGTCCGTTTTTCACGAGGAAGCACACCACAGACCTCTGCCTTTCCTGCCATGTTGACAAGGCTTCGGGGTCGCATGTCGTCACTTTTTTCGACGGCAGAGGCCACCCGGTGCGCGGCAGGCCCGACCCTCTGCATCCCGGGAAAGAACTGACATGCGTCTCCTGTCATAATCCGCACGCGTCAAGGTTCAATCACCTCCTCTTCCAGGATGATGAGGACGTGGACAGGTTCTGCAAGGCCTGTCATCGCTTCTGAACTCTGCGCCCTTGCTATTTCGGGTTCCTTCTGTTACCGTTTAATTCGTGAACTGTATCATTATCCCTGCCGACTGCGCCGAGGTCTTGCCGTGACCGTAAAACGAGACCCGCCGCGCTTCATACCGGGAAGGTGGCCTGCCCCTGCGCTTGACGCCCTCATCCGCGAGTCTTCGGGAATCGCGGCGGGGGAGAGGATCGCGTTTCTTTCAGAGAAGTTTCTTGGGACCCCGTACAGGGAAGGGAGCCTGATCGGCGATGAAATAACGCCGGAGGTACTCGTGATCGATCTTGAAGGCGTGGACTGCTTCACCTTTATCGATTACATCGAGGCGATGAGACTGTCCTGTTCTTTTTCCGATTTTGCGGGGAAGCTGCTGAGTGTCAGATACCGGTCGGGCCAGCCGGCCTTTGCAGAGCGAAACCATTTTTTTACCGACTGGACGGAATTCAACACGGACTGCATCGAGGATGTTACAGCCGCTGTTGGCGGAAAGAGCAGCGAGAAGACCACTAAGACCCTGAACAGGAAAGAGGACGGGACCGCGTTTGTCCGCGGCATTCCGGCCTTCGATCGTGAGGTCTGCTACATCCCCTCCCGGGCTGTGGACCACGAGATGCTGAAGAGGCTGAGAACCGGCGATTACGCGGGCATATACTCCCCTCTCCGGGGACTGGACGTCTCTCATGTCGGCATCGTCATCGACGACCGCGGACTGTTATTCCTGAGACACGCGTCGAGCAGATACCGCAGGGTGGTCGATGAGGAATTCGCCGCCTATATCTCAGGCTGTCCCGGCCTGATCTTGCTGAGGCCGAGGGAAAAAGGGTAACAGGGCAGCGGCATATTTCTCGGCCAAGATTTTATCCTGCAGCGGGTTTCCCGTCCAGTCCCGAGATGACCGGCCGCAGCCGCCACAGCATGAACAGTCCCGGCCCCGCGGTAAGCACGGCGATTATAAAAAAATTCGCCCAACCCACGGATTCGACGACATATCCGGAAGTCGGCGCGATGAAGACGCGGCCCAGAGAGGCAAGGGACGACAGAAGCGCAAACTGTGTGGCTGTGTAGCGGTGATCGCAGAGCGCCATGAGGAGCGCTATAAAGGCGGTGGTGCCCATACCGCTGGTCAGGTTTTCGAAGGTGACCGCAAGAATCATGAGGGGATAACTCTTCCCCGCCCAGACGAGCGGGATGAAGGAAAGGATAGACAACGCCTGCAGTATGCCGAAGATAAGGAGGGAACGGAAAAGCCCCAGCCGCACCATCATCGTCCCGCCTGCGGTTGCGCCGACAATAAGAGATATCAGTCCGAGTCCCTTGTTTACGGTTCCCACGTCGGTGGGGGTAAACCCGGCCCCGCGTATCAGAAATGCGGTGGTCATAGTCCCGGCATAGGCATCGGCGACCTTGTAGAGAATGATCAGCAGCAGTATCAGCACGGAAGCCTCACGGGAGAAAAAATTCTTCAGTGGCCCCCACACCGCCTCCTCGATGCTCCTTGGCGGAGTCGCGGCGTTTTCGGGTTCCGGACCGAAAAGCGACGCTGCAACGCCCACCATCATTACCGCAGCCATGAGGACATAGGTGTTGCGCCAGCCGATGCGGTCGGAAAGGATCATCGCCAGTGCGCCGGAGACGAGCATCCCGATACGATAGCCTGTGACAAAAACGGCGGCTCCGACGCCCCGTTCGACTTCATGCAGGATGTCCGTGCGATAGGCGTCGACGACAATGTCCTGCGATGCGGAGGAGAAGGCCACGAGCAGCGCCAGCGCCGCAAGCGCCCCGGGCGCGTTTTTCGGCGAGCCGAACCCCATCGCGGCTATTCCGGCCATCAGAAGGAGCTGCGAAGCGACTATCCAGCCGCGCCTTCGTCCGAGCCATGGCGGCACAAAACGATCCATCAGAGGCGACCATAGGAACTTCAGGGTGTACGGCAGACCGACGAGAGAGAAGATCCCTATGGTGTGCAGGTCAACACCCGTAACCGTCATCCACGCCTGAAGAGTAACGCCTGTCAGAGCCAGAGGAAGACCCGAGGAAAGGCCCATGGGTATCATTATCCCTGTGCGGCGGTTCCTGAAGACTTCGATGTACTTCGATACCGGGCTCATGAGCAGTCATTATAAAGCAGTTCCCCCCTGATGGGCAACAAAGGCCGTTTTGTACGCAAGTGACGCGGATATGATAAAATGAAAATAATTTCATGCGTTTATTGCCCCTGTTGCGGAAGACAGGCGGACATGAGGTAGCAGGATGAATATTCTCGTGGTCGAAGACGAAAAGGGAGTCGCAGGCTTCATAAAAAAGGGGCTTGAAGAAGAGGGTTATGTGATTGATCTTGCGATGAACGGCGAGGACGGCCTTTCTCTTGTCTCCGGAAATCTCTACGACCTGGTTATTCTCGACGTCATGCTGCCGGGAATGAGCGGGTTTGAACTCTGCCGGAAGATCAGGCAGATGGACATCCACTCACCCGTGTTGATGCTCACAGCCAGGGATTCCGTCGGGGACAAGGTAGCCGGGCTCGACAGCGGGGCGGACGATTATCTGACGAAGCCTTTCTCGTTCGAGGAGTTTCTTGCGCGCGTGCGCGCCCTGCTGAGGCGCAAACCGGACCAGTTGACGGAACTCGCGTACGAGGATATGAGGGTCGAGACGATCACGCACCGGGTGTTTATCGGAGGGAATGAGGTGGTGCTTCGGCCGAAGGAATACGCCCTGCTCATCTACCTCCTCAGAAACAGGGGGAGGGCGGTCTCACGCCAGAGCCTCCTGGCCGATGTATGGGGATACGATTTCGACCCCAGCACCAACGTGGTCGATGTGCACGTCAAGTCTCTAAGGGAGAAGCTGGGAAGGTATTCAAAGACGCATTTCATCCGGAGCGTCAGGGGAGTGGGCTATGAGATCGGCGGCTGAACGCCCCGGTTCGCAGCGGTCATGATCACGCCCACGAAGAAGCGTCTCGCGGTGGTATTCACGTCCGTCATCGTACTGTTCAACGCGGTGATCCTGATACTTAGTTACATCGTCTTGCACCAGAGCCTCATGAGCGGGGTGAAGCGACACCTGGCCGAGGACGTAAGGGGCGAGTTCGTCGAGCAGTACCGGCGCTTCGGCCTTTCTCCGCTGAAAGCGACGTGGGACGAAAACCATCTGCAGATCCTCGGCAGGGACGGAAACGTAATTGTATCTGCCCCGAACTCGACAGGCTTCCGTCTCGGACTGAACAAAAAGCTGCTCGCCGCCGCTTTTGCCGGCAAAGAGGAATTTGAGACGCGCATGGCCGGCAGCGAGCTCCATCTCGTTTCCTATTTTCCGCTCGATGCCAGTTACGTGGGACGGGCCGCGGTTTCTCTCAGCAGCGAAATCAAACAGGAAGAAAATTTTTTGAATCTGATACTCATTTTTTCTCCGCTGATGCTCCTTCTTTCCTACCTGGTAAGCAGATATCTGCTGAACCACGCGATGAAGCCGATATCCGAAGTTTTTACCTTCCAGGAGACCTTCTCCTCCAACGTTACCCATGAACTGCGTTCTCCCCTTGCGGCGATCAAGGGCACCTTCGAGGTGGCGCTCAGAAAAGAAAGGCCTGCCGGTGAATACAGGGAGGTGATAAGGTCCGGCCTCGGGGAAACGGACAGGATAATAAATCTTCTGAACAACCTTTCCCTTCTCGCCTCTTCGAAGTTCAAACCCCTCGGCCTCCATAAGAACAGGGCGGACCTCAACAGGATACTGAACGACATTGTCGTTTCATCCGCTTCGGCGATGGAGGCGAAGGGGATAAGGCCGCGGGTCGAAGAGGCCCCCGGACTCACCTGCGTGTGCGATGAGGCCCTCATCAGAAGGACCGTGGAAAACCTTGTCGACAATGCCGTCAAATATACTCCTGATGGCGGGACCATCAGGCTTTCTCTTTCAGGAGAGGGAGGGAAAGTCACCTTTACCGCGGCGAATACCTCCGATCCGCTCGAAGAGGAAGAGCTGAAAAAGATATTCGAGCCATTCTACCGCTCAAAAAAATCGCGCCTGCTGTCCGAAGGTAAAGGGCTTGGCCTTTATATAGTCAACTATATAGTGAGGTCTCACGGGGGGACGGTCAGGGCGGGCATGACGGCCGACGGGCTCTTCTCTGTTTCGATCATCCTGCCACGGTAAGCCGGCAAAGCAGCCCCCGCAGAACTGCTTCTCCATCACCGTCTGAACCGCCTTTGCCGGAGGTTTCCGCGCCCCGGATATTATTTATAAATAAATATTTGTTTAAAGCCTGCAGAATCTGTTTAAATAGAAAAAAGTTTCCTTTGCCGGATGGGGGCATTTTTGAGGGAAGATCTTATGGCTGATTTCTTCAAAGGGCAGATGGACTACATTTCCTTCTTCTACGGCCTTGCTTTCATCATGCTTTCCGTGGTTTGTGTCATGATGACAAGGGTGAAAAAACAGCGTCTTCCCTGGTTGTGGCTTGCGCTCTTCGGGGTTACACATGGGTTGCACGAATGGCTCGCAATTATTCCCGGTGTCTTCGGCGATCGATTCCCTTTTCGGGCGTTATCCCTGGTGCTGCTCGTTTCTTCCTATGCTGCCCTTGCCGAATTCGGACGCTCGGGGCTCAGGGAGGTGCGCGGCAGGGCGCCGGGGAAATGGATTTTTCTCCTGTTTCTGTTTCTCGTCGTTATTGCAGGGATAGCCGGCGGTTCCGGCGGGGTTGAGGTGGCGGCGAGGCTTTTCCTGGGCGTGCCGGCGGGGATCCTTTCTTCGTATGTACTGGTGCTGGCTTCCCGGCGCGAAGGACTCCGGGCAAAACGATGGCTTATTTTCGGCGCGGCCTCGGTGGGCGTATATGCCCTCCTGACGGCGGTCTCATCCTGCGATTCTTCGCTGATTTCATCCTCGTATCCGAGCGCCGTCTTTTTTGGGGCGGCTACCGGTCTTCCGGTACAGTTGCTGAGGGGAATACTCGCCTTTCTCCTTGTCCTGTCGATATGGACGTACGCGCAGACCGAATCCGCCGAGCACGGGTATGTCATGCGAAGGCCGAAGAACACTTTTTCCCCTGTTGTCGTACTCCTGATGATACTTGCCGCCGGCTGGGCGCTGACCGAGGTGTCGGGCAGACAGGCGAAGAAGGAAGTGATTAAGGAGGGGGCGCTTTATATGAACGCCCTGTCGGAACATCTCGGCTATGTCCTGGAAGACGTGGCGACCACGGCGCGTTCGAAGGCGTTGTCGCCCCTTGTTACGTCCGCTCTGATCACTCGCGATCGGGGTCATCTCGAGGAGGCGGAACTTCTCCTGGAAGAGTGCAAGGCCAGGGAAGAAGCAAACAGTCCTTACTGTTATCTCCTTGATATAAGGGGAAATCTTGTCCTGTCGTCGGGTCGGCTCGGCCATGCGCGCAGAAACGGTGTGCTGCCGGAAGAAGTCAGGCACTACCTTAAAGCTCCTCATCAGACAGTGTTCCAGTATTATGCGTTCAACAGAAGCGCGAATTCGTGGTCCTATTTTACCGGTACTCCCGTGAGGGACGACCGCGGTCGAGTCATCGGGACCGTTGTGGTGGAGAAGAACCTGACGGAGGTCGAGGCAGCCTTCAGGACCCATCCCTACTGCTTCCTGATCGACCCGCACGGTGTTGTTTTCCTTTCGAGCGAGGGGAATTATTGTCTAAAGAGCCTCTGGCCCCTTGATGGGGGGACCCAACGGGATCTCGCACTTTCGGGAATGTTCGGAAAGGGCCCTTTTCCTGCCCTGTTTACAGGGGAGCCGCTCAACGGAAGGTACATCTCGTTTGACGGAAGGAGGTTCCTCGTAGTCCGGAAACCGGTCGGGAACGACGGCTGGTCCATTGTGCTCCTTACGCCTACGGGGCTGATCGGGGCATACCGGACGTTTTCGATATTCACGACCTTCTTCTTCTTCAGTCTTACGGTATTATTTTTTTCGCTCATGTATTTTGCAAGGGAATCCTCCTCCAGGATCGCGGCTTCGGAACGGCTGTACCGGTCCCTTGTGGAGGGTTCGCCCAACGGGGTTGCGCTCTTCGGTCACCGCGGCGAGTGTCTTGCGGTCAACCGGTCCATGTTCGATATGACCGGCGGGGTCGAGGAAGACGTCGTGGGCAGGAGGCTCGACGGCTTTTGGAGCGGGCAGGCCGGACTGGGCGGAGAGGAGGCTGTCGTCAGGGTCCTCGGGGGAGAGCGGGTCTCCTTCGAGAGCGGCGTGACCCGGCCGGACGGGAAACGAATGATATGCAACGTGATACTGAACCCTATCCGCGACCCGGAAGGCGGGATCCAATACTTCGTGGGTCTTTTTATCGATATCACCGCTCTCAAAATGGCTGCTGAGGGTCTGCAGAAGGCAAAGGAAGACCTTGAGAGCCGCGTTGAAGAGCGCACCGCCGAGCTTGCCCATGTCAACGAAAAACTGATGCGGGAAATCTCGGAGCGCAAGCTCTCGGAAAATGCGCTGAAGGTGTCGGAGGAAAAGTATAAGAACCTCATCGAACTGACGCCCGACGTCATCTCCCTTTCCGATATCGACGGTCATGTCATTTTCATCAACAACGCCTGCCGCAGGATTCTCGATGCACCCCCGGAAGAGGTGACCGGCAAATCTCTGGCGGACTGGGTCCATCCGGATGACCGGGAGATGACTACCCGGAAATTTTCCGAGATACTGGACAGGGGAGAGGATGTTTTCGACTTTGAAAACAGGCTCGTCTCGCGAACCGGAAGGGTTGTTCACGTACTTCATAATATCAGAGTTATCAAGAGTGAACGAGGCGAAGTCTTGGGCACCCAGGCCGTTACGAGAGACGTCACTACGCGGAAACTCGCCGAGGAGGCGCTTCGGGAGCATGACCGGCAGCAGAAGGCGATCCTCGGCAATATTTCGGACATGGCCTGGCTGAAGGACCGGGAAGGCAGGTTTATCGCGACCAACGAGGCATTCGGGCAGGCATGCGGGGTGCACCCCGAAGACCTGCCGGGTACGACGGACTTCGATATCTGGCCCCATCACCTTGCTGAAAAATACAGGTTGGACGATACGGAGGTGATGGAGACAGGGCTTCGGAAACAGACCGAGGAACTGGTGATAGACCGGGACGGCAGGAAGATCTGGCTTGAAACGATCAAAACGCCGATATACAGCGGCAGCGGTGAAGTGATCGGCACTACGGGTATCGGGCGTGACATCACCGAGAGGAAGCGCACGGAGGAAAAACTGAAACTGTTCTCCCAGGCGATAGAGGAGGCGATGGACGGCGTCCAGATCGTGAGTCTCGATGGAAAGGTGATCTATTCGAATAAGGCGGTGGAAGACATTTGCGGTTTTTCAAGGGAGGAACTGATTGGAAGGGCCGTAAACACGATGAGTGCCGATCCCGAATCGGCAGCGGGAGAGATCCTTCCTGAAATACGCGAAAAGGGATACTGGAGCGGTGAAGTGACGGTCGTCCACAGGACCGGCAGGACCTTCCCCGTCTGGCTTTCCGCCTCTCTGGTGAAGGACTCCAAAGGCGAAGCGATAGCGATGGTGGGCTTCATCAGGGACATTACGGAACGAAAGAAGGCCGAAGAGGAGCTGAGGAGGCACCGCGAGCACCTTGTCGAAATGGTGGAGGAGCGCACCGCGGAGCTGCAGACCGCCGTCCAGTTCCTCACGCAGGAAATCGGATTCCGCAAGAAAGCCGAAGAAACCCTGAGGGAGAGCGAGGCCAAATTCCGTGAGCTCTGGCAGCAGTTCAATACGCTCCTGGACGCTATACCAGACGTTCTGCTGCTGCTTTCATCGGACCTCAAGGTCCTCTGGGCCAACAGCAGCGCCAGGCGCAGACTGGGCGGCAGGGTCCGGGAGATGAAAGGCGCGTACTGCTATGAATTGTGGCACGACAGCTGCAGTCCGTGCGAAGATTGCCACGTGATGAAGACATTCAGGACCGGCGAGGCCGCTATATCGCAGCGCGCGGCCGACGGACGTATGTTCGATTCGAGGGCGTTTCCGATCAAGGACGACGAGGGGAGGGTGAACAACGCGATCATAGTGATCAGCGACATCACGGAAAAGATGGCGCTCGAGGCGGAGGCGATGAGGGCGAGCCATCTCGCCTCTCTCGGCGAACTTGCCGCCGGTGTCGCCCATGAGATAAACAACCCGATCAACGGCATCATCAACTACGCCCAGATGGTACTCAACAGGAGCGCGGAAGGCACGAAACAGCGGGAGATCGCAGGCCGCATCATAAGGGAGGGGAACAGGATCGCCGGCATCGTGAGGAGCCTCCTTTCCTTTGCGAGGGAGCGGAAAGAGGAAAAGAAGAGCGCGATAAACGTGCGGAGGCCGCTCTACGAGACCATCACGCTCATGGAGGCCCAGATCAGGAAGGACGGCATACAGCTCAACGTGGATGTGCCGGAATATCTGCCGCCGGTCATCGCCAACCCGCAGCAATTGCAGCAGGTCTTTCTTAACGTTGTCAGTAATGCCCGTTATGCGCTCAACAGGAAATATCCTGCGGCGGACAAGGACAAGATCCTGACGATCTCATGCGAACAGACATATATGAAGGATTCCCTTTATCTCGAGATCACTTTTTTTGACCGGGGCACGGGGATTCCAGCCGAGATCATGGACAGGGTGCTGAACCCCTTCTTTTCGACGAAGCCCAGCGGAGAGGGAACTGGCCTCGGCCTGAGTATCAGCCACGGCATAGTGAAAGACCATGGCGGAAGACTTAGCGTGGAAAGCGCTGAAGGCGTTTTTACAAAGGTTTCGGTCTGCCTTCCCGTGAAGGAGGAAAATGAAGGATAAGGCAAGGATTCTGGTCATAGACGACGAGGAGAGCATAAGGTTTACTTTCGAAGATTTTCTCTCGGACGAGGGATATGAAGTGGCCGCGGCGGCGGACTTCGACGGCGCGCTGGCGAGGCTGGATGAATCGGATTTCGATCTGATCTTTGCCGACATCATCCTCGGCGGGCGGACGGGAATAGATGTCATAAGGGTCGTTCGGGAGAGGGAGCTTGCGTCTCAGGTGGTCATTATCACGGGCGCCCCCCATCTCGACACCGCCTCGGAGGCCCTCCGGCTCGGGGCGTTCGATTATATATCGAAACCGGTCGATCAGGAAACGCTCATTCGCGTCGCCAAGACTGCACTGAAGCACAAGCGACTTACGGACGAAAAGGAGAAATACCGGGCGGACATCGAGGCGATCTTCAGGAGCGTGAAGGACGGCATCGTTACCCTGGACGAAGGGCTCAGGGTTGTCGAGGTGAACGAGGCGGCCGAAAAGATCTGCGGTCTGAAGCGCTATCAGCGGGGCAGGGTCTTCAGCGACCTTCCGACGGATTGCACCAGGAAATGTCTTCAGGCGCTCGCCGAGACGCTCGGAAAGAAGGCGCCTGCGGAGACCGACCGGCTCGAATGCGGGCGCCTGCTCATTCCGTGGCAGGTCGTGAGCATCTCCACGTCGCCGCTTCTCGACCACCAGGGGATTTCCTGGGGAGCGGTTATGGTTGTCCGCGACGAAACACGTCTCGCAGGCCTCGAGAGGGACCTCGGGGAGAGGCAGAAATTCCATAATCTCATAGGCAGAAGCGGCGGAATGCAAAAGATATACGGTCTTATCGAAACCCTCGCCGACCTCCAGACGACTGTTCTTATTACGGGTGAAAGCGGGACCGGAAAGGAACTCGTCGCCGAAGCATTGCATTACGGGGGGGGGCGCGGCGCCAAACCTCTCGTCAAGGTGAACTGTGCCGCACTCTCCGAGAGTCTCCTCGAAAGCGAGCTCTTCGGCCATGTAAAGGGCGCCTTTACCGGCGCCGTCAAAGACAAGGCGGGAAGATTCGAGCGGGCCGACGGCGGCACGATTTTCCTGGACGAGATAGGGGACATATCCCCGAGGACCCAGCTTCGTCTGCTCCGGGTGCTCCAGGAGATGGAATTCGAGAGGGTCGGGGACTCTGCTCCGGTGAGGGTGGACGTGAGGGTCATCGCTGCGACGAACGGGGACCTGTCGGAAAAGGTGCGGAAAGACGAGTTCAGGGAAGATCTCTATTACCGGCTGAAGGTTGTGGAGATACCTATGCCGCCTCTCAGGGAGCGTCTCGAAGATATTCCTCCTCTTACGGAACACTTTCTCTCCAAGTTCAACGCGAAGCTGGGTCGCGAAATCAGGGCCGTATCCGCGGACGTCAGAAAAATCTTTATGGAGTATAACTGGCCCGGCAACGTCAGGGAGCTGGAACATACCCTGGAACACGCCTGTATCCTCTGCGGCACCGGCACCGTTACCCGTGAAGATCTTCCTTCTTACTTCAGGGAAATTTCGAGTTCCGGAACCCCCGGCAGGGGGGCCGACAAACGCGACGAGGTTGGAGAAATTATTGCCGCCCTCAAAAAAACCGGGGGCAACAAGGTAAAGGCTGCCAGGGTGTTAGGCATTGACAGAAAGACCCTTTACCGAAAAATCGAGAAATACAGGATCAATATTCAAGAAACTGAAGTGTGACATGCCACAAAAGTGTGGCAGGACTTATATGTGGCATGCCACACTTCCCGAGAAGCCATCTGCACACCGGTCGTTTCCTAACCCATTGCTTTTTAAAGAACAATAATGCCGATTGCCCATAAAGCGGTCGCGGCACGCTTCTTGATAAGATTATATCGCCATAAGAAATTTTTGACGGAAGGCAGAGGTGTTATGAGTGAGTTTACAGCAGGAGACACAGGAAAAAAGATCGGGGAGGAAAATATGGTTTCTCATTCCGTAAGAGTGCTCTGTCCCTTTATCGGTAAACCGTTTGAATCCTGTTATTGTGCAAGCACGAGCAGTCTATATACGGAGGCGACGATTCATTACTGCGGAGGGAATTTCAGGAAATGTGAGATTTATGAAAAAAATATCGCGGCGGAAGAGTCAACGTCATGAAATGTCCCCATTCGATGTTCTTTCAGATCATGTCCTGCAGTGCGAGCGGACGGCCTTACGTCCCGAGCCTCCGCGAGCTCGAGAGATATTGCGAAAGCAGAAATCACCTTAACTGCCCGCTGTTCCGGGAGAGGAGCAATTAGCATGGTACGTTGTCTACTACGAATCCTCAGAACGAAAGGAGCCGCCAGATGGGATTGAAGAGTCTTGCAGAAGGGATCATCGTTCAGTCTATGGAAGATTTGTGGGATGACAGCCTGAGAGAGGATTGCATAGCGTTCTTCAGAGGCGAGGAGTTCAGGACATGTGCTGAGCTTGCAGGCATGGGCCTCGACGAACAGCTGAAGGTCCTTGATATGGTGAAAGGGATGCTGGGTCGCCATAAAGGAAAGGAGGGTAATGAAGACGGGAGCAACGCGGGCCGCGAAACGAAGATCTATCAAAAATGGGCGATAAAAGAGCTCGCTTCGTGCAGATAGGCGGCTGCAGACCTCTGCCACCGCTTCTTCATGACTATAATGACCAGCTGGAAAGCGAGTCTTTCCGCCCCGAAAGAGTCTGCTCCCTGAACCCCGCCCCTGAGTCCTCAGTGCTTTCCGCAGCGGTCGCCTCTTCGCCATGCCGGAAGTCTGCATTTCGTCGGCCGCGTGTCCGGCGTCCATTCTCATAAACGCGATAATGCGATAATTGATTGAAATAACCGTTTAAAGCGGTTCCCCGTGATTTATTTAGTTGTATATTTTTGTCTCCCGATATGGTAATCTTTATTTGTAGCGGTATTCGTATTCCGTGTCTTTCTTGTACAAGCGAGGATTCGAGGAAAAATGAAAGAAATCAAGGAAATTATCGATATGGGTAGGCGTCTCGATGAACTGGCCTTCGAGACCTACAGTCTCTTTACGAAGCGGGAGGATTTCGACAAGGTTCTTGTGTCTTTCTGGACCGAGATGGCGGAGTGGAAAAAGGACCACCTCAAACACTGGAAAAGAATTTCGAAGACCTTTGTCTACAGGAATTTCTTCAACAGGACCGCTGACGACCTGAAAATGATCATCAAACAATTGAAGAATATCCAGGCGGAGCAGGTGGAGTTCATGCGTAGACTCAGAAAGAAAAGGGTGAGTCAGGACGAGGCGATTTCCCAGACCATCCTGAACGAGTTCTGCCTGATAACCGATGTGTTCCTGGAGATATTTTACGTTTACGACGAGACGATCGAGGACCGTTCGGTCAGTTTTGTGGAGGAATGCGAATCCCATCTCGTGAAGATGGCGAACACCCTGAAGCCCTACCTCAGGCTGAATCCGCTTTATGCGGTTCTGTTGAGGTCGATCGTTGACCTGAAGCACAAGTACGACTATCTTCTTTCCACTTACAGGAAAATGAAGAAGGCCGCGGTATAGACCGGACGCAGCCTCGACAAGGAATCGATTTTTCTTTCAGGTTCCGTAATTCAGTGCTTATGTCGGAGGAGCCGGAGTCGTGGAAAGCCGTGCTTTTCCCCGGGAAGTGCATGGGAGGCCGCGGCGATGGAGATGAAGCTTAACATAGAGGGGCGCTTCGATACCGAGCAGGAACTCCGCGAAACGGTGAGACTGCGAAAAATCTGTTACGATGTAGAGCCCTACTATCTCCCGAACAAAAAGGGCGCGCTTGTTCAGATAGGCTACAGGCTTGCCCTATACGGGACCTTTCCCGAGGGCGTGAAGGAAGCCGACCCCGATTCCCCCGATTACGAAAAAGTAGAGAGGGACGTAAGAAGGCTTGCGGAGGCTCTCTCGCACACATGCGGTCCGCAGCAGCATGTCTGCGAATCCATTACTATAGAGCCGAGCACCGTCACCTATTCTCACGACAGGCGGATGAGGCCGGATGTGACTGTTCATCTGCCGGTCTTCGACCAGAAGAATTTCGGCCATCCCATGGACGCAGAGATCACCGAAACCCTGCATCTCGTCACAAAAATGCTGGAGGCCGCCGGGGTCCGTAAGAAACAGTGGCTCGACTGAAACGAGCCGTCTTGCGGGAGGGGTGACGCCGTGCGTCCTCTGAGGATAGGTCATCTGTCCACTTTTTATCACACCGCAGTTCTTCTTATGGCCGACAGGAAAACCGCCGTGAAATTGGGAAGAGATATCGAATGGCGGCTCTTCGGCACAGGTCCCGCAATAGTGGATGCCTTCGAGAGGAACGAGCTGGACCTCGCCTATATCGGGTTGCCGCCTGCCGTAATAGGAATAGACAGGGGGGTCCGTTTGCGCTGTGTAGCGGGAGGCCACATAGAGGGGACGGTCATCAGCGGGAAGAGGAAATACGCGGGCTTTCCTGAAAAGGAGGACCTCGGCGCAATCCTGAGACAGTTCCGGGGAATGAAGATCGGCGTCCCGGGCAGAGGCTCCATCCATGATGTTATTCTCAGCGAATGCCTCGACCGCTTCCATCTCCGGACTGAGATAGAGGTCGTAAATTTCCGGTGGGCCGATCAGGTCACGGAGGCTGTTGTGAAGGAGGAGGTTGCCGCCGCGATAGGCACCCCGGCGCTCGCCGTAGCGGTCGGCAGGTTCGCGGGCGGGAGGATCCTCTATCCACCCTGCATGCTCTGGCCCCATAACCCGAGTTACGGTATTATTGCCGGCCACCTTTTTGTACGTGAAGAAGCGGGAATCATCGAGGAGTTTCTTGCTCTCCATGAGGCTGCAACCGTCCTCCTGAGGACCGATCCCGCCGCTGCCTCGCGCATCATTTCCGCCTATGTCGGCTTTATCGATGCGGAATTTGTACTTGACACGCTGATGATATCGCCGAAGTATTGCGCCCAGCTTTCAGCTGAATATATGGCCTCGACGATGGAATTCGTGAAGGCGATGAAAAGGCTGGGATACGTAAAGGGCGATATCGCGGAGGCGGAGATTTTCGATGCGTCCATTATCGGCAGGGTCCATCCGCCGGGTCATCATTACGAAACTTGATGTAAAATGGAAGTATACGGAGGTGTAAATGTCTGACAGGGAAAGGCCGCTGCCGAAGCCGCCTTCGTCACCATTCGGCAGAAGAAAACGGCCGGAAAAAGGCGAAGAAGATGTCCCTCTCATGGCCGATCGGATGGCAATGGCCCAGGCCGAGGGCAGACTGGAGGAGTTCCTTGAGAGAGAACTCCCCGACAACGAGCATGCAAAAAAACTTGCATCGATGATGATAGGAATGACCGGCATGGCGCAGGGCGGAACATTGCAGCCTCCTGCGGAAGGAAAACCATGTTCCGGGGCAGAACCGGAGATTTCCCCCGCTCAGCCGCCCGAAGACATCCTGACCGCCGTCCATGCCGGTGACGTGCAGGGGCTGGTGGGGCTTCTCGAAAGGGAACGCCGCAAGAGGTCCCCCGATGAACGGCCGGCTGAGGGCGTTTCCGGGGCGGCCGGGAAGCCGGCGGCGGAAAAGCCTTCCATCGAAAAGGAGACGCTCGACCTCCTCATTGATATCGCAGCCGAAAACGACCTCAGCCTCGACTGGATCATCCTGAGGGCACTGCGGCTGTATATAATGGAATACCGTGAAAGCGGCCGTCTTTAGGCTTTGACTTTTGTCTGCCTGAAATGTCAGAATATTAATGAAGTTTCAGAAAGTTTTTGTAACTTTGTAAAAAACAGAAGGCCGCAAAGACTTTAAGCTTGCGGCCTTTTCTTATCACGGGTTCGGCTGTTCTGATACTTTAGTTTTAACGTAAGGAGGTAACCGATGGCTAAAGGAACAGTGAAGTGGTTCAATGACACGAAAGGGTTCGGCTTTATTACCAGTGAAACCGACGGCGATGTCTTTGTCCATCACACCGCTATTCAGGGCAACGGGTTTAAGTCCCTTGCCGAAGGCGACAAAGTAAGCTTTGACATCGAAAAAGGCCCTAAGGGTCTTAAAGCGGTCAACGTAGTAAAAGAGGATTGATTCTTCTTCCGGTCCTCCGGCCTTCCCGGCCGGCGGGCCGGAAAACTCCTGCTATTCCGTTTCCCGGAGATTCCCCAGTGTTGCGATGATGATTTCCGGCAGCGCGGGATGGATGTGCATCCCCGCCGCGAGCTGCCAGATGGTGAGGTCGTTCGCCATTGCTACGACTACCTCCTGGATGAGTATGGACGCATGAGGGCCGATGATGTGAAAACCGAGTATTTTCCGGGTATCCTTACTGACTATCGCCTTTGCAAAACCCTCTTCCTCCATCATCGCCTCTCCCCGCGCCACCTCCGAATATTCGGCCCTGCCGATCAAAAGATCGCGGTCACGATGCCGCTTTCTCGCCTCCCCTTCCGTTAATCCGACGGAAGCTGTCTCGGGACGGGCAAAGACGGCATGAGGAGCGGCCGCGTAATCGACCTTTTCCCTTTGGTTATGCGCTGCATTGTTCCAGACCACGGCCGCCTCCCTGTTGGCCACATGGCGGAACATCTTCTTTCCGATCGCATCTCCGAAGGCCCATATGTTCTTCCTGCTTGTTTCGAAGTATTCGTCGACTTTGATGTAGTTTTGCTCATCCGTTTCGACCCCGGTGTTTTCGACCTTCAGGAGGTCGGCGTTAGATGTCCGGCCCGCAGCTATCATCAATTGCTCTGCGGTGAATACCCGCTCTTTCCCCGTTATCTTGTCCGTTCCGGTTACCGAGATCGACTGTCCCTGTTTCTTCACCTCCGTTGCTTCGGTGTGTGTAAGAACAGTCATGCGCCTTGACATCACCTTTTTCAGGAGTTCCGAGATTTCAGGCTCTTCCTCCGGGACGAGTCTCCCGTTTCTCTGGAGCAGGGTCACCTTCACCCCCATGGCGGAGAAAAAATGGGCATATTCGGCCGCAACGTACCCCCCTCCGACGATGATGATGCCTTCCGGTTTTTCTTTTATCCCGAGAACGCTCTCGTTCGTCAGGAACCCGACGGAATCGAGGCCCGTCACGGCAGGGATGGAAGGTCGCGCCCCTGTAGCGATGAATATCCGCTTTCCCCTGATGCGCTCCCCTTTGACCTCGAGCGTGTAGTCTTTCACGAAATGCGCTTCGCCTTCGTAGAAATCGAGGCCTTCCGAATACCCAATGCCCTCGCGCATATGGCCTTCGCCTTTTGCGACCGTCGCTCTCATCCGCTCCATGATCGCCCCGAACCGTATCGAACTGATTTCGGCAGTTACGCCGAGTTTTTCCGATTCGCCGATTTCCACGATCCTGTCAGCCGGATAGATGAGCATCTTTGAAGGGATGCAGCCGAGATTCAGACAGGTCCCGCCGACCGGCCCCTTATCGAGGAGTGCCACGGAAAAATCGTGGGCCAGAGCATCCTGAACAATGAGGGCGCCGGCCCCGGACCCTATCACAACGACATCGTATTCCTTCATATGTGAGCCTCCCCACCTTCTTTTGGATTCCGGCCGGCAAGAGCCTTCAGCTAAAGAGTACCACGCCCCCTGAAAACTGCAAAGACATTCGGCTGCGCTGCGCAGGCTCTCTGACGTAACCGCGGGCGCATCATCAGGCAGTGGCTTTTTCGCGAAAAAAACTGTAGCATACAGCAGGCCGCGAATTAAAAAAACTTAATTTGGTTTTCAGCCTGTTTTATGGAATTATAATGTGTCCGGAAAAGACGGACATGCGAAAGGAGAAACGTTATGAAGAGAAGAATCGTTGTCGCGCTGTGCGCCGGTCTTATCACCGCCGGTTTTGCCCTTTGCGAGCCGCCGGGCGTCAGGGCAGGCGTTCACGTGAACGTCGGGATAAACATCCCGTTGCCGGTGTTTGAGATACCCGCTCCGCCGGCGGTCGCCGTGATTCCCGGCACTTATGCGTATTTTGCACCTGACGTCGATGTCGACATCTTTTTCTACCACAATTACTGGTATCGGCCTTACAGGGGCCGCTGGTATCGCGGTCTCGGCTACAACGGTCCGTGGTCTTTCGTCCCGGAAAGAAGGGTGCCGGGTGTTCTGCTTCACCTTCCTCCCGGATACCGTCATCTGCCGCCGGGGTATGAACGTGTCCCGTACGGCCAGATGAAAAAGAACTGGCGGAACTGGGAAAGGGGTAAATACTGGGACAGGCGGCAACGGCACGAGGTGAGGGAGCACCGCAGAGATGAAAGGGAGCGCTGGCGGGACGACGGAAGAGAATCCGGCGACTACGGAGACCGTGGCGATCGCGGTGATCACGGTGATCACGGAGACCGTGGGAGGCACGGGAGACACTGGGACGATTAGGTTTGCCATTCTCCTTCCTTGACCCTCAACAGTATGCGGCCGTCGGCGGCGGAGCAACCTCCGCCGCTGTCAAAAACGACGCGTGCGGCCCTGCCGCCGACCTCGCTCCTGCCCGCCTTTACCGCTATGAGGCTTTTCCCCCGTGATCCTCCGTGCGGGCCTGCTGAACTTCCGTGGGTTGCCGAAGGTCTCCAGGCAGAGTAGTATCACCTTCGTATTTTCGTCGTCTTCCCGGAATTCGAGCAGGTCGTTTGAAGTGATGTCGATGCGGTTGCCGATTCTCCCGAAATGCGCTGCCCCGAGATTGTTGCTCTTCAGGTAATCGAGAGCCGAAACGTATGTAGCGCGTCAGCGGGCTGAGCCGGTAGAACAGTTCCCTGAGCCTTTCCTTGTCGGCCGGGACGATCGGCCTGACCTTTAGGCTCTGTCCGTTTCCGAGGATGACGGTCATGACGGCAGAGCCGGCGGGTTCCTTATAGAGCATCGAAAACTCCCGTACGCTCCTTAAGACTATCTTATGACATCCGGACCGGATTTCAAGGAGATAATGATTCGTCCGGGAGGGGTTGTCGCATGCGGAATAACTTTTGACTAAATACCTGTTTGCTGCTAATAATCTAAGTACAGGAAACGTATGCGCCCTGGCGGGGGAAAATCTTGTTGCAGCAGGGAGAGCGACTTTTGAACAGGAAGAACATAGGTATCGGCGTCGTCATATGTACGCTGATCGTATATCCCGTGATTTTTCCTCCCGCTCATAAAATCGCCGGCAGCAGCGTGTTCGTACTCGGCATTTTTCCGATAGTAGCGGCGGGCGGCCTGCTCGGCCTGCGCTCGCTGTTTTCCGCCGCCGCCTGCGCCGGAGCGCTCAGCCTCGGTCTCGGGCTGTTCTCCGGGGCCGGGATTTCCGTGGCATTTAGGGAAACGGGTATTGTGCTGGTCGTCGGTCTTGCGGTCGGTACCGCACTTCTCCTGTGGCGCGACGTGAGGCGCGAAGCTGGCAGGCGAAAGAAGGCCGAAGAGACAGCCGCGCGGCTGGCCGAGGTTGTCGATGCCTCCCGGTCCTCCGTCCTCGACATTACCCCCGAGGGGACTATTGTAAACTGGAATTCCGCGGCCGAACAAATGTATGGATATACCGCACATGAGATCGGCGGCCGCCCCTTCTCCCTGCTGTTTCCGCCGGAGGTGACGGACAGGATGTCCCTCATTCTCGGTGCGGCAGGGAACGGGGAGCGTGTGGATAACTATGAAACCGTCTGCCTGAAGAAGGACAAGGGCCTGATCGATGTTTCTCTTACCATATTGCCGGTCAGAAACGGTCTCGGCAGGGTCAAGGGCGCGTCGGCGGTTGTCCGTGAGATAACGGAGCGAAAGGTCGAGGAATCGCTGCGCAACCGCAATGCGGAGCTCAGTGCGCTCTTTGACATCTCCTCGGCGCTCAATGAGACGATAGCCCTCGATGCCGTTTTGCCGAAGGTTCTGGAGGCGATCACCGGCCTCGGAATATTGTACGTCCAGCGTAAGGGCGCGATATTCGCGGTGGAAGGAGAGAGGCTGCGACTGGTTTGCCACTTCGGGACCGGCGACGATTTTGTGAATCTGCACAAGGATATGAAGGTGGGCGACTGCCTCTGCGGCCTCGCTGCCGGGACCGGAGAGGTGGTCCTGTCGCGGAACTCCCTGAAGGATGCCCGGCACAACCTGAACCGCCGCAGTGTCATGTATCGTGAAACGACCGCTCACGGACACATTGTCGTTCCCCTCAGGACGAAAGACAGGGTTGCAGGAGCCTTATGCCTCTTTCTTAGCGCCGACGTCGACGTCGATGAAAGCCTGATAAAGCTGCTCCTTTCGATCGGCAACCAGATCGGGCTCGCCGTCGACAACGCAAGGCTGTATGAAGAGACCAGGGCGCTCTCGCTTC
Source organism: Thermodesulfovibrionales bacterium (assembly GCA_046704045.1). Classification (GTDB taxonomy): domain Bacteria; phylum Nitrospirota; class Thermodesulfovibrionia; order Thermodesulfovibrionales; family UBA6898; genus JAWOKY01. Next base: position 19,754 of record JBJKSM010000198.1, read on the forward strand.
TCGACCCGCTGACCGGACTGGCAAACAGGCGGCTGATGGACATTTCACTGGAAAAGAATTTTGCCAGCGCAAAGAGATACGAGCGGCCCTTTTCCGTCATCATGCTCGACCTCGACCACTTCAAGCATTACAACGACACTTACGGGCACGTAGCGGGCGACAGGCTGCTCGTGGATGTTTCGAGGATAATCTCGCGGGAGGTGAGGGATACCGATCTCGCCGTGCGGTACGGCGGCGAGGAGTTCGTCGTTCTGCTGCCGGAGACCAAACTCGAAAGGGCGCACGAAGTGGCGGAAAGAATCAGGGAACGGGTGGTAGCGCACGGCGGGATCACAGTAAGCCTCGGGGTTTCCACCTACCGGCAGCAGATGGAAAACAAGGAAGATATCATCGCCATGGCGGATGACGCCATGTACCGGGCCAAACAGCAGGGAAGGAACCTTACGGTAGCCCTGAAGCAGACAGGGGATTGATGGGGGGCTCTCCCGGGAAAATACCGTCTCCTTCGGCGCGGGGTGAGATGGAAAAGGCGGAAGAGCTCGATAGAATAGCCGAAGAAATCAGGAGATGCCGCTTCTGCAGGCGGTGGGGGGAGGGCTCGCCCGTGCCGGGGGAGGGAAATCCCGACGCCGCGATTGTCTTTGTCGGTGAGGCCCCGGGCAGGGAGGAGGCAAAAACAGGCCGGCCTTTTGTCGGACGCTCCGGGAAATTTCTGAGGACGGTGATCAGGGATTCAGGCATCGATGCGGGGGAGGCGTACATCACCAGCCCTGTCAAGTATCTTCCGCGCCGCGGAACGCCTTCGATAGAGAATATCCTTCATGGCAGAACTCATCTCCTGAAGCAGCTTTCGGTGATCGATCCGGAGATTGTCGTCCTCATGGGAAATACCGCATGTCTCGCGTTGCTCGGCCGCAGGGCGGCTGTCACCGAAGACCGCGGCAGTGTTATCCGCAAAGAAGGCAGGATATACTTCATCACCTTTCATCCTGCCTATGCCATGCGCTTTCCAGAGGGAAAGAAGGCGTTCATCGGGGATTTCGGGAAGTTGAAGCGGCTCACCGGAAGGAAGTTGTAATATGGGATGTCAATGAACGAAGAGGACAGTGAAGAGGATTTTGAGCCTGTCGAAATCCCGATCGACGGGGTGCTTGATCTGCATACATTCAGGCCCGGGGACGTGAAAGAGCTTTTGCCGGAATACCTCGCCGCGTGCAGGGAAAAAGGGATCCTCCGGGTTCGTGTCATTCACGGGAAGGGAAGCGGCACGCTCAGGAAGACCGTACATTCGATACTCGGCCGTCTGCCTCTGGTGGCGTCATTCAGGACCGCCGGCGAGGACGCCGGCGGATGGGGCGCCACGATCGTAATACTCAAACAGCTTTTACCTTCCTGAGTATCAAGGCTCCCGCCTTTTTTTTGCACCGCTTATTCGGTAAGGCGGGCGAACCGCAGTCACTTTGTTATGGATTTCATGGCCGCCTCCCGCCGAATCCGGTATCGTAAACTGGTTGTCGGCGCACCCCTCCTTCCTGATCGGTTACCGGCCACCCTGTCCTGATTTCGTACATGTCCATTCTTCATTTTTCCGGGCGGAAAACGCCGGGCCGTTTCCGGTGTCACGCTGAATTCAATCTCCTCCGGCAGTAAACGGAAATCCCGGCAATCCCGCTACTGAAGGCACAAGATTTGCATTTTCTGTGAACCTGAAATACGTGTTAAGGGGCGCTGTGATTAAAAACTTTGACTTTCCATCATCTCCGGCCGCAAGCGTGACGGGCCGCGCCGCCGTGCAGCATTGCCATGAACTGCTGGAATGCATTCAGGCGCTGGAGGCGCTTACGGCAGCAACGGAAGACGAATTCCTTTACATCGGATCGAGGCTGAAGGATTTTTACGCCGCCGCCGTAAAGATAGAGGAGCTTGCCTCGTCCGTTGCCGGCCTCATGTCGGGAGCGACGATCACGAAGGCGATCGAGGGCCTGAACATGCTGACGGAGAGGATAGAGGCCTACCTGGAGCATTCGGAGGCAGCGACATCGAACGGCATCGAGAAGCTGACGGAGGTGTGCGGGACCATAAACGAGATCCATCTGCGTCTGGAGGAATTGAACAGAATTGCCAAGACGCTGCGCATGCTCGCCATTTCCAATACCATAGCGGGCGTGGGTCTGAAAGGGACGGACGAGGGCAGCAGGGCGCTCAGTGACGATATAAAGGGTCTGTCCTCGCTCATCCTCGAAAAATCGTCGGCGATAAACAGCAGCACACAGTCCCTTCCGGCCTTCCTTGAGGAGACGCTTGTAACCCTGAGCTCGCTTCAGTCAAGCTGCCGGAACAAAGGGGCCGCCGTGATGAAGAACACGGTGTCGAGCATACGTTCCCTCACGGAGCAGTATGCCTTGTCTGCGGAAACGGCGGAGGAGATTTCGAGGATCTCCTCGGAGATTTCCCGGGGTATAGGACGGGTGGTCACATCCATCCAGTTTCACGATATCGCAAGACAACGGTTCGAGAATTCAAAGACCGCCTTTACCGGCATGTACGAAATGCTCCCGGGAACAGGAGGGCCGGATAACCCCGATGCA
>JBJKSM010000199.1:0-42863 GCA_046704045.1 Thermodesulfovibrionales bacterium
CCCTTTGGAGGCCCCGATATCTCCGTAAAGGTCTCTTCTTTTTATTCCCGGCTCGACCCGATGGACTGGGAGGGGTCAATCGAAAAAACGGCAGAGGGGTTGCGGCCTGTATTGAGAAAAGCGGGGGATCTCGGCATTTCCGTCACCTTCGACATGGAGCATTATTATTACAAAGATCTCATCATCGCCGTCTTCAAGCGTCTCTTCGGGGAAGAGGAATTCCACGACCTGCCCCTTACGGGAATAGCGATGCAGGCATATCTCAAAGATACCGCGGAGGATTTGTCGAACCTGATCCTGTGGGCGAAGAAACGGCGCAGAAAAATCGCGGTCAGGCTTGTGAAAGGGGCATACTGGGATTATGAGATAGTGGTAAACCGGCAGAAGGGATGGGCTGTCCCCGTCTTTCTCAGGAAAGGGGAAACGGACCTCAATTTCGAAATGCTGACAAAACTGCTTCTTGAAAATAACGAATTTGTCCGTCCCGCGATAGCAACCCACAACCTCAGGAGCATGAGCCACGCGATAGCGGTCGCGGATTCCCTCGGCGTACCCGGCGACGCATATGAGTTTCAGATGCTTTACGGCATGGCCGAGCCTTTGAGAAAGGCCCTGCATGAGGGGGGACACAGGGTCAGGGTCTATACCCCTCTCGGCGAACTGATCCCGGGCATGGCCTATCTGGTGAGGAGACTCCTCGAAAACACCTCCAACGAATCTTTTTTGAGGAAATCCCTTACAGAAAAAACCCCTCTTGAAGACCTCATAAAGCCGCCCTTCATACCGCCCGGGGCTGAGATCGCATCGCCCGCCGAAGATCGTTTCAGAAATGAGCCCTGCCTCGATTTCTCAGTTCCTGCGAACAGGGAAAAGATGACGGCCGCCCTCGTATCTGCTAAAGAGAGGATGAACAGGGAATACCCTCTTGTGATCGGGGACCGGGAGGTCAGAGCCGGCCGTGATATCGTCTCCTCGAACCCGGCCCGGCCGGACGAGATAATCGGCAGGGTATCGTCCGCATCGCAAAACGAGGCCGACGACGCCGTCGCAGAAGCATTACGCGCACGGGACGAATGGGCGAAGACCCCTCCGCAAAAGAGAGCATCCTTTCTATTCAGGGCGGCAAAGGAGATGGGAGAAAGGAGATTCGAGCTCGCTGCGCTTGAGGTCTGCGAGGTCGGGAAGACATGGAGAGATGCAGACGCCGACGTTGCGGAGGCGATCGACTACCTCGAATATTACGGCCGTGAGATGCTGCGCCTGGGACCGCCGGCTCATCCCGGAGACTATCCCGGAGAAGAAAACGACTATCTCTATCGCCCGAGAGGAATCGGCGTGGTCATATCGCCATGGAATTTCCCGCTTGCGATAGCGACCGGAATGGTGTCCGCGGCGGTTGTTACCGGCAACTGCGTCATATTCAAACCCTCCAGCCTCTCGCCCGTTACAGGATACAGGCTTATCGAGATATTCAAAAAGAGCGGTCTGCCGCCCGGCGTCCTTCAGTTTCTGCCCGGCCCCGGAAGTGAGGTGGGGGAGCACCTCGTGTGCCATCCCTCTATCGATTTCATCGCCTTTACGGGCTCCAGGGACGCCGGCCTGAGGATCGTCAGGCTTGCCGGCGACACAAAGGAGGGACAGGGTGGCGTGAAGAAGGTGGTCGCCGAGATGGGCGGGAAGAACGCGATCATCATCGACGAAACAGCGGACCTTGACGAAGCGGTAAAGGGTGTGCTGGAATCGGCCCTCGGCTACCAGGGGCAGAAGTGCTCGGCCTGTTCGAGGGTGATCGTCGTCGGAGACGTCTTCGATACATTTTCGCGCAGGCTGGCCGACGCCGTTGAAAGCGTGAGGATCGGGCCCACGGAGGAGCCGGGCAGTGTTATGGGGCCGGTCATCGACGGGGAGGCGCGGAAAAAGATCCTGGAGTATATCGGGATCGGGAAAAGAGAGGGAAGGCTGTTGCTCGAAAAAAAGGCCGGGACCGGGGGATATTTCGTCGGGCCGGCCATCTTTTGCGATGTCAGCCCCGGCTCGCGCATAGCAACGGAAGAGATATTCGGTCCGGTGATCGCGATCATGAAGGCGCGCGATATCGATGAGGCAATACGTATCGCAAATACCTCGATCTACGCACTGACGGGGGGGATCTATTCAAGAAGTCCCTCGAATATCCTCAAGACAAAGAACGACTTCAGGGCGGGGAACCTTTACATAAACAGGAAGATAACCGGCGCACTGGCAGGGAGACAACCCTTCGGCGGATTCGGCATGTCCGGCATCGGCTCCAAGGCGGGCGGCCCCGATTACCTCCTTCAGTTCATGCACCCTGTCTCGATCAGCGAAAACACTCTCCGTCGCGGATTCGCGCCCATGATCGACAGGGGAGGGACAGGTCACAGATCATAAAACAACTTTTCTTTCGAACAGGGCGGGAAGGAGAGAATGGTCAAGGGGTTTGACATCAGTGGCATCCGTGGTCTCACGGAAAAGGAAGCCCGGCGGAGGCTGAAAGAGGAGGGTTACAACGAATTACCCTCATCTTTGAAAAAAAGCATCCTCGATACCGCATTCGAGGTGATGCGCGAGCCGATGTTTCTCCTTCTCATCGCCGGGGGAGCGATCTACCTGCTTCTGGGCGATATGCAGGAAGCGGTAATGCTCCTGGGGTTCGTTTTCGTCGTCATGGGAATCACCCTCTACCAGGAGCGGAAGACCGAACGGGCGCTCGAAGCCCTGAGGGATCTCTCCAGTCCGCGCGCGGTAGTAATCCGGGACGGGGAGCATAAGAGGATACCGGGCCGCGAGGTTGTGTGCGGCGATACGATTGTCCTAGTGGAGGGCGACCGCATTCCGGCGGACTCGGTGCTGAGCTCCTGCATCAACCTCTCTGTCGACGAGTCGCTCCTGACAGGCGAATCGCTCCCGGTGAAAAAGTCTGCCTGCGAGGGAAAGATAGATATCCCGATGGACCGGCCCGGCGGTGAGGATCTCCCCTTTGTCTATTCCGGAACGCTCGTTGTCCAGGGGTTCGGCATAGGCATGGTGCGTGCAACCGGCTCCGATACGGAGATAGGGAGGATCGGGAAGGCGCTCAGTACGATCGAGCCGCAGGAGACACTGCTTCAGAAAGAAACCGGGCGGCTGGTGCGGAGACTTGCCATCGCGGGACTCACCCTCTGCGCACTCGTGGTCGTGGTTTACGGATTCACGCGGCACAACTTTCTGAACGGGCTGCTTGCAGGCATAACCCTGGCCATGGCGGTATTGCCGGAGGAATTTCCCGTGGTGCTCACCGTCTTTCTCGCGCTGGGGGCCTGGCGGATATCGCAAAAGAGGGTCCTCACACGACGCGTACCCGCAGTCGAGACGCTCGGTTCCGCATCGGTGTTGTGCGTCGATAAGACCGGGACATTGACGCTCAACAGAATGTGCGTGCGGAAGGTCTTTGCCGGAGGGTTGTTCCATGAGGTGAATAACCCCGGGGGACCTCTTCCCGATGCCTTCCATGAGGTGATTGAATTCGGGATACTCGCCAGCCAGACCGATCCGTTCGATCCGATGGAAAAGGCGCTGAGGGAACTCGGCGGCAACTCGCTTGCCGACACCGAACACCTCCATGACAACTGGACGCTCATCCAGGAATATCCGCTTTCCGGGAGTCTGCTCGCCATGTCCCGCGTCTGGAGATCTCCCGACAGCAGGCATTATATCATCGCTGCCAAAGGAGCGCCGGAGGCGATCTGCGACATCTGCCATCTCGATGAAGTTACGGCGAAGGACCTCTCCTGCCGTATCGACGCTATGGCAAAAGAAGGACTCCGGGTGCTCGGCGTTGCCAGGGCCGCCTTCCAGGAAACCGATCTTCCCCCGGGGCAGCATGATTTCACGTTCGTGTTCCTCGGACTTATCGGCCTGGCAGACCCTGTGCGGCCGGGGGTGGCCGGGGCTATACGCGAGTGCCGCACCGCGGGAATAAGGGTAATGATGATCACCGGCGATTATGCCGTCACCGCCCGGAACATCGCCGGGCAGATAGGACTGCCGGATACTGACGGCGTCATTACGGGTCCGGAGCTTGACGGCATGGACGACCGCGAGCTCCAGGGGCGCATCAGGACAGTCAATATCTTCGCACGCGTCGTGCCTGAACAGAAGCTCCGCATCGTGAATGCCCTCAAGGCAAACAACGAAGTGGTGGCGATGACCGGCGACGGCGTAAATGACGCGCCAGCCCTGAAGTCGGCTCACATAGGCATCGCGATGGGCGGAAGGGGAACGGACGTTGCCAGGGAATCTTCGGCGCTCGTGCTGCTCGACGACGACTTTTCATCGATCGTGCAGGCGGTAAGGATGGGGCGGCGCATCTTCGATAACCTGAAAAAGGCGATGTCGTATATCCTGGCCATTCATATCCCGATCGCAGGCCTGTCCCTCCTGCCCGTGCTCTTCAACTGGCCCCTCCTCCTTCTGCCGGTCCACATCGTGTTCCTCGAACTGATAATCGATCCTGCATGTTCCGTCGTCTTCGAGGCGGAAAAGGAGGAGGCACTGGTTATGGAACGGCCCCCTCGCAGCCTCGCCGAGCCGCTCTTCGACAGCAAGACGATCCTCTTCAGCCTGCTGCAGGGCGCAGGCGTACTGCTCGTTGTCCTCGGCGTCTATGTAACTGCCATGTACAGGGGCCAGGGCGAATTCAACGCGCGCGCGTTGAGCTTCACCACGCTTATAATCGCCAACCTCGGTTTGATCTTTACAAACCGGTCATGGTCGCGCACGATATTACAAACGCTTTCCTCCCCCAATGCAGCGCTCTGGTGGGTTGCAGGAGGCGCGCTGACATTCCTCGGCATGGTCCTGTATCTTCCGTTTCTGAGACACCTGTTCCGCTTCAGCAGGCTGCACCCTGTCGACCTGGTGATCTGTCTTTTGGCAGGGGCCGTCAGCATACTGTGGTTCGAGGTATTCAAACTGCTCCGCAGGCGCGGCGGATTCGCCGCATAATTCTCACATCTCTGACGGCCGGCAAGTGCTCAACGGTGCGGCCGGAGAAACGGGAAAAAATTTTCATTCCGAAATATCGACAGGCAGCCCCCGTCTTTTTTCGAGGGCGGCGTAAAGCTTCTTCGTACTCACACGCGCCAGAAGTTTCTTTTTCGCGAGCAATCTCACCGCCTCGTCAAAGTACCCGTCTTTCGCCACAGCGGGACTGTCCGAAGAGTCGTCCCTGTGGGCCTCGATATAAACCCGCCCTGCCCTGACGCCCACTTTTATCGGCTGGCGGACGATCGTAACCTTCGTCCCTTTCGGGACCGACGCGAAGAGCCTGGGTATGTCTTCCGGGTAAAGCCTGATACAGCCGTGGCTAACCCTCCTGCCGACACCCCAGGGCTTGTTCGTACCGTGAATGAGGACCGTCCCCAGAGACAGCCTCAGCGCATGCGAGCCAAGAGGGTTGTTGCGGCCGGCAGGGACGACGGCCGGCAGATCGGGCTCCTCCTTCCTGATCGATTCCGGGACATACCAGGCGGGGTGCACTATTTTCTGCACTACCGTGAATTCGCCGACAGGCGTGTCCCTCCCTTGCCTTCCTATCCCTATCGGATAGGTTGTCACGTAATGCGAACGTCCCCGGTCAAAGAAATAGTACAGCCTCAATTCCGACAGGTTGATCACTATTCCGTTATAGGACCGTACATCGGGCAGGACCCAGGCGGTGGGTATCACAACCTCCCGCCCGGCGCCCGGCACAAAGGCGTCCAGCCCGGGGTTCGCCTCGACGATCTCGTTGTAGCCGAGGCCGAAATTCCTCGCGATCTCGATCAACGACTCGTCGTGCCTCACCTTGTGTTCCCTGACAGTGCCAACGACCGTGTCGCGGCTGTCGAAGGAGTAGGCAGCCGCGTACGCCGGCGTCTGGAGAGCCGTGACAAGAATCAGGGCAACCACAAGGCTCCTCCATGCAGTACGGAAAAAAAAGATAAGATTCATAAGCCGACTATCCCTTTCCGGTTTTTCTTTTTTAGTATATCTCATCTTTCATTTTAAAAAAGGGGCGATGCCGCCATACCGAAAAAATGCTCGCGGCCGCAGTTCAGGGCTATGCCGGAGCCGGTTGAATTTTTTCAAAAAAAAATGTAAATTAACACAACTTCCGGAGAAGTCTTTGTATCGCAGTCTGATCATTATCGCTTTTGCAGTATCACTGGTCGTATTCGCGGATTTTTCCTGCGGACGCTCCGGGGCCGCTTGTCACTCCGGCCCGGCCGATGCCGAGAGGACCGTCTCCGATGTACTCAAAACGATAGGCCCGGAGGCGGAGGCGCGGCTGAAGCCGTATTTCGCAAGCGCGGGCGTGGCCTATCCTCCCCGGCGGATCGCGCTTATCGGGCTCAAGGACGAAATGGAGCTCGAGCTGTGGGCCAAAAATGACGCCGGCTGGGTGCATATCCGCACATACGAAATCCTCGCGGCAAGCGGCGATCTGGGACCGAAACAGAGGATAGGCGATCACCAGGTCCCCGAAGGCATCTATCACGTCACAGAGCTGAACCCCAACAGCAGGTTTCATCTGTCGATGAAGATCGACTACCCGAACGGCTTCGACATGGAAAAGGCAATGGAGGATCACAGGAAAAGCCTCGGAGGGGATATCTTCATCCACGGCAAGGCAAAATCCGTAGGCTGCATCGCTGTAGGTGACAAGGCGATCGAGGAACTCTTCGTCGTGGCCGCCAAAACCGGCATCGCCAATGCGATAGTCGTCATAGCGCCGAACGATCTCCGCAGGTGGAAGCCCTGGCTCGACGCCTCGCAGAAGCACCCTTCCTGGCTGCCGGAACTCTATAATTCGATCAGTCGGGAGATGTCGAAATTCAGGGAAAAGCCCGGCGCCTGACCTGCGGAGTCGGACGCGCCGGAAAACGCCACGGCGGGTTCACTCCATGCCCGCTTCTTTCAGGTTTCCCACGATAACGAGTATCGCCCTGCCTGGGTGGAGATACTTCCTTGCGACCCTGAGTATCTGCTCCTTCGTGATCCCGCGGATGATCGACGGATACCTTGAAGGATAGTCCGGTCCCAGATGGTAGTATTCGACCTGGGAGAGAAAATTGACGAGTTTGCCCTGCGTATCAAACCGCATCGGGAAGCTTCCTATGAGATATTTCTTCGCGTCTTCCAGCTCTTTGTCGGACACAGGCTCCTTCCTGATCAGTTTCATCTGCTCCCTGGAGATCGCTATCGCCTCCCGCGCGCTGGCGTTCTTCGTCTGGAGTATTATCTCGAAAGACCCCGGATATCTGCCGGGATCGAAGAAGCTGTCCACAGCATATGCGAGTCCCCTCCTGTTCCGGATCTCCCCTGTCAGCCTTGACGCGAACCCGCCTCCGCCGAGGATATAATTCATCACGCTCAGGGCGTAATAATCCGGGTTTTCACGGCTGACGCCTTCCTGCCCGATGATGACGTTCGCCTGTGTAATGCGGCGGTCGATCTTCACCGTCTTCGCCACGGTATCGTGCGACGTGTTAAACTTCTCTGCCGGAATTTCGGCCCTGGCCCACTTTGCAAGACGCGGCAGAAGAAGGCTCTTCACTTCTCCCATTGTCATATCGCCCGCCGCTGCGAGGATCGCGTTGTTCGGATGGTAATAGTCGTTGTAGAAATTCATGAGATCTTCCGTCTTCAGTTTCCCCACCGACTCCTTTGTCCCTTCCACAGGATGGCCGTAAGGCCCGTTCGGAAAAAGCGACTTCATAAACGCCTTCTCGGCCATGTCTTCCGGCCGGTCCTCAGCAGACTGAATTTCAGCGACTGTAGTGCCGACCTCTTTTTTCACCTCATCCCCGGGAAAGGAAGGAGCCGTCAGCACATCGGCCAGGAGATCGAGCCCCTTGTCGAGGTCCTTTTTCAGCACACGCATGGTGACGACGGAATAGTCCCTGTTGGCGGACGCGTTCAGGGAGGCGCCCATATAATCCAGCTCCTCGTTGATCGCCACGGCCTTCATATGCGAGGTTCCCAGAAGAAGCCCTTTCGCGGTAAGACGCGCAAGGCCCTCCTTCCCTGCCGGGTCCCGGCGTGAGCCCGCATCGACAAGCAGCCGGATAGTCACAAAGGGAAGTGAATGATCTTCGCTCAGAAGGATGGTGAGCCCGCTGTTCGTCACCGTCTTTTCAACCTTCGGCAGCGCGGCGCAAATTCCGCTCAGGCTGAAAAAAACCGCCGCGGCGCAAAAGACAACCGGCACAATATGCGCTTTTTTTATTTCTTTCAATGGATGCCTCCCTATCTCACTGCCCGCCCTTTCGGGGAAACACCCGGAAGCGGCTCCCCCGCCTTCGGCGGAAGCGGTATGAGTATCCCGACGGTCCGGTTGTCCTTATTGAGGTATCGCCTTGCAACCCTCATGATGTCCTCGCGGGAGACCCTTCTTATGGATGGAAGATAATCGTCGACGGCCCTCCAGCCCAGCGCGATCTCGTACTCGGCAAGAAGCATCGCCTGATAGAAAAGGGAGTCCTGCCCGTAAATAAAAGAGGCCTCGAGCTGGTTCTTCGCCGTATCGAGTTCCTTTTCACCCACGGGTTCCTTCTGCAGCCTCTCTATCTCCCCGTCGAGAGCTTTTTCAACATCCGCAACCTTCCTGCCCGGCTGAAGATCGGCCGACAGATAAAAGAGTGAAGGGTCTTCCGACAGGAGCGGGTTTTGAGCATCGACGCTGAAGGCCAGCTGTTTGTCCAAAACGAGGTCCCTGTACAGACGGGAACTCTTTCCCCCTGACAGGACCGTTGCGAGGACCTCGAGCGCGTAACTGTCGGGCTGCCTGAGGTTCGGGACATGATAGCCGATGACAATGGAGGGGAGTTGGGCCTCCCTTTTGACGTATATCCTCCGCTCTCCTGCCTGGGGAGGGTCGATGTCCCTCTTCTGTTCCTGCGCAGCCCCCCCCGGGATGACGCCGAAGGTTTTTCCCATCGTCCGGAGGATTTCCGCCTTCTTAAAATCCCCGACCACGACGATAAAAGCGTTGGCCGGATTATAATATTCTTTGTAGCAGGTCCTGAGATCGTCGAGGCTGAGGGCTTTGATATCCTCCATCCATCCTATTACCGGCCAGTGATACGGCTGCAGCTGAAACGCCGACGCTTCGAGCTGCTCCTGCAGAAACGCCGTCGGATTGTCCTCGGTCCGCATCCTCCTTTCCTCCATAACGACCATCTTCTCGGTGCGAAAATCGTCTTTCCTGAGGGAAAGGTTTTCCATGCGGTCCGATTCGAGAGCTATGGCAATGCCGAGCCTGTCAGAACTGAGGTTCTCGAAATAGGCGGTAAAGTCGCGGGAGGTGAAGGCGTTGTCATTCCCGCCGTTTTCCTGGATGATCTTCGAAAAGTCCTCCGGCCCCGTTTTTGCGGTCCCCTTGAACATCATGTGTTCGAGTATGTGGGAGAGTCCCGTCTTCCCCCATTGCTCGTTTCTGGAGCCCACACGGTACCATACCTGAAAGGTAACGAGCGGGGCCTTGTGGTTTTCGAGGAGAATAACTCTGAGACCGTTTCCGAGGGTCGCCTCGGATACCTTGTCCGCCAGTCCCGCCGAGGAAGACGGCGGCGAAAGTAAGAGAAAGATGAAGCAGCAGGATACACTCATCAGGACAGCTTTAAGACCGTTTGATTTCATTTCTCCCTCACCTCTTCGCCGGGACTACCGGACCGCGCCAGGGCGCGTAACTACAGTTTTAGCATTATCGTCATCCCAAATTCAACGTTTCATATGCCTCCCGCCTTTTTTCCGGGAAGAAAGAGGACGCTTGCAAAAAGAGACTTCTTGTGCTATTCAATGTATACTATCTATCATTATTGCAAGGAGGCCTCATATATGGATGACGTCAAGCGTATTCTCGTAGTGAGCAGGATGTCGAAGAACTGCCAGAAGGCGGTACATTACGGCGTATCCCTCGCCCATAAGTACGGCGCGGAACTTTTCGTGCTCCATGTGGTTTACGATCCCTTCACCTTCGGCGACTGGAACCTGCCGCTCCCCGATGTTGAAGAGGCATACCAGAAGACCGTTGAGCAGTCGAAGGCCGAGCTCGACAGGATCATCAGCGGCGAAAAGAAAAAAGGAATGTCCATAAAAGAGATGGTAAAGGGAGGTCAGCCCACCAGGGAGATCCTCAAGGTCGTGGCGGAGGAAAAGATCGACCTCATCATCCTGCTCGCCCACGAAGAGGGCAGGCTCGAACACTTTCTCTTCGGGAGAAGCAACGAGGAAATCGTCAGGAAGTTGCCCTGTTCCGTACTCATGGTCAAGAAGGAGCCTGAACCGGCGCCAAGCTTCGATTGATGCTGACAGGCGGGGCAGGTTTATTGCCCCCCGCCCTCAGCTTTTTGAGAGCCGGCGAAGCAGGACCTTTCGCCCTTCAAGGGATCCCACGATCAGAAACGTCATGACCGCCACTGCCGCCAGACGATAGCCGGCCACGGCTGCCAGGTTGAATCTCCCCCTCAGGAAAGGGACCGAGATACCGGCCAGCAGAAACGAGACCGCGCCGACGGCCCAGATGTCGATGACCCGGTTGCTGAAAATCCCCATCGAAAAAACGGACTCCCTTTCCGAGCGGGAAATGCAGGCGAGTATGATATGGCCGAATATCCAGCCCGAGAAGGCAAAGGTCTGCGTCTGCAACACGCTTAGCCCCAGGTGTCTGGCGTAATAATACGCAGACATGACCGCAAGAAACAGCGCCGCCCCATTCATGAAGATGCCCCGGATAACCGGCCCGGAGAGCACCGCCTCGGTTCTGCGGCGGGGCGGCCTCGAAAAGATATTCTTTTCCGCCGGCTCGGCGACGAAACCGGCTGACGCCGCAAGGTCCATGAATAATTCGAGTATCACTATCTGTATCGGGCTGAACGGCAGCGGCACACCGAAGATGATCGGCAGGAGAAAGATGAGTATGAGCGCGGCCTTCACCGACAGGTAATACTTGATGCCCTTCTGCAGGTTGTCGAAGAACTTTCTCCCCTCGAATATGCCCTGGGTGATCGTAACATAGTTGTCGTCTGCGAGCACTACTTCAGCGGCATCCTTCGCAACGTCCGTTCCCCTTAAGCCCATCGCGATCCCGATATCGGCGCCCTTAAGCGCCAGAACGTCATTGATGCCGTCGCCGGTCACAGCCACGACCTCCCCGTCCTCCTGCAGCGCCTTAACTATCCGGTATTTATGGTTAGGGCTCGTCCTTGCGAAAACAGACGCCTCCTTCACCTTCTCCTTCAGCTCGTCGTCCCCGAAGCCGTCGATGTCCGGGCCGGTATAGACCCTGTCCCCGGGGATGCCGATCTGCTTTGCAATGAAGCGGGCGGTCAATGCGTGGTCGCCCGTGACCATGATTGTCCGGATGCCGGCGCGGGCGACAGCGGATATCGTCTCCCTGACCCCGCTTCTCGGCGGGTCCTCGAAGACGATCAGACCGACGAAGTCCATGTCTCTTTCGAGCTCCTGGAAATCGAGACCTTCCATGCCTCCCGAAAGCTTCCTTTGCGCAACGGCTATCACCCTTCGCCCCCTGGCCGTCTCTGCCAGGAGACGTTCCGAAGCATCGCCCGGAACCTCCCGGCAGCTTGCGAACACTTCTTCGGGAGCCCCGCTGAGGAACAATTCGCAGCCGTTTTCGTTTCGCCTGATAACCGCCTTTGTCTTCCTGTCGTTATAACCGAAATTTCTCTGCCTGAGCGCTTCATGGACTTCTCCGGCGATACCCGTCTCAACGGCCCGCTCCCTGATCGCACTCTCGACAGGCGAAAGGACATATTCCGAGATCGAGCCGAGGGCCGTGCCGATGACCGCCTCCTCCCTGCCCTCCGGGAAGACTGAGACGATCCTCATCTTTCCATCTGTTATCGTGCCGGTCTTGTCAGTAACGATGACCGTCGCATTCCCGAGTGTCTCGGCGGCGCGAAGCCGTTTCACAAGGAAGTTTTTTCGCGACAGGGTGAAAGACCCGAGCCCCAGCACCATCGTAATAATTATCGGAAGCTCCTCCGGAATCGTCGCAAAGGCCAGGGACAGACCGGTCAGAATCATGGTCTTTACATCCCGCCCCTGGAGGACCCCCGCCACCGGGATTGCGACGGAAAAAAAGGCGGCCGCGTAAACGAGCTTTGCGACAAGGGATTTCATCGCCATCTGAAGCGGTGTCCTTGGATGTTTAACTTCCCGGGCGGCTGAGGCGATCTGCCCGAGGCGCGACTTTCCGCCGGTGGCAAACACCTCGGCCTCCCCTTCGCCGGACAGGACGACCGTGCCCGCGTAAATTTCGTCTCCCTGCCGTTTGTCTCGGGGAAAGGATTCCCCTGTAAGCGCGGCCTCGTCGACCTGGATGCCTAAAGCGTCGCTGATTCTGCAGTCCGCAGCAACGCTCGTTCCCACGGACAGAACGATCACGTCCCCAGGAACGACCTCCTCCGTCTCCACCTCTGCGATGCGCCCGTCCCTCCGGACCCTTGCCCGGGGCGCCGTAATCTCTTCAAGCGACGCGATCGCCTTCTTTGCGCGGTATTCGTTGTACACCTCCGCAAGGACAAGCAGGATGATCACCCCGAAGATGGTGAATGAATCGATCAGTTTTCCCCAGATGCTGTAGAAAAAGCCGACGACCAGAAGCAGCAGGATCATCGGTTCGGTGACCTCGTGCCCCGCTATCCTGAAGAAACCGATCTTCTGCTGCCCGGCAATGCGGTTCGGGCCGAATTCGGAAAGTCTCCTTCGGGCCTCCCCGGAAGTAAGGCCGCCGATATCTTTTCGTTTTCCTTTCATTTACCCATACAATTATACTTCACATACACTTCACATTTCCGGGACGTTCATGAAAGTGGAAGAAAATATGAGGTCAGTCGGAGTCGGCGAACCGCACGAGCGTGCCTTTTTTTTGCGTGCCGGACCTGAAGATGGTGATGCCTTTGCACCCCTTTTCATATGCCAGAAGGAAGGCGTTGGCCACGTCGTCCCTTGTCGCCCCCCTCGGCATGTTGATCGTTTTCGAAACGGCGTTGTCGGTATATTCCTGGAAGCAGGCCTGCATCTCTATATGGTCTTTATAGCGGATCTCGTGAGCCGTCTTAAAGAGTCTCCTTATCCTCCGGGGGACTTCCCTGATCCCCCGGAGGTTGCCCTGCCTGATCACCCTATCCTTCAGCTCATCCGAATAAAAACCCTCAGTCCTTGCGGCTTCGAAGAACTGCCTGTTCAGCTCGAACAACTCGGTTTCCATGATAAGACGCTTGTATGCAAGCGCAAAGAGGGGCTCGATGCCGCTCGAACAGCCTGCGATGATCGACAGGGTGCCGGTCGGGGCGATAGTGGTTGTAGTGGCGTTTCTCACCCGCGGCATGCCGGGCGCATCGTAAATTGAGCCGCTGAAATTGGGGAAGACGCCCCTGTCTTTTGTGAGTTCGACCGAGTATTCCCTCGACCTGTCGCGGAAGAACTGCATCAACTCCCCGGCGAGGTCGAACGATTTTTTGCTTCCATAGGGAATGCGAAGCGAGACAAGAAGGTCCGCCCATCCCATCAGCCCGAGGCCGATCTTCCTGTTGCCCTTGTGCATCACCTCGATGGCGGGAAGGGGATATTTGTTAGCATCGATCGCGTCGTCGAGAAAACGCACGGCGGTGCGGATGTCCCCGCCGAGCGTTTCGTAATCGACTGAGGGCTTCCCGCCGGGCTTCACATACTTCGAGACGTTTATCGAGCCGAGCACGCATGCCTCATAAGGAAGAAGCGGCTGCTCACCGCAGGGGTTCGTGGATTCCATTTCCCCGAGACGCGGGGTGGGGTTCGCCCTGTTTATGACGTCGATGAAAACAGCGCCAGGATCGCCCGTTTCCCAGGCACTTTTGACGATCTCGTCGAAGACCTCCTTCGCCCCGATCTTCCTGAACGCCTCTTTCGTCCTGGGATTGCGGAGTTCGTACTCGCCGTCTTTTCTGAGGGCCTCCATGAAATCGTCCGTAATCGCCACCGATATATTGAAGTTCTCAAGCTCGCCGGAGCGCCGCTTTATCCGGATGAAGTCGAGGATGTCGGGATGGTCCACCCTGAGTATCCCCATGTTCGCGCCGCGGCGCGCGCCGCCCTGCTTGATCACCTCGGTAGCCGTATTGAAGATCCTCATGAAGGAAACAGGGCCGCTCGCGATACCGCCGGTTGATCGAACGACATCGGCCCTCGGCCTGAGCTGGGAGAAGGAAAAACCGGTGCCGCCGCCGCTTTGAAGGATCATCGCAGCGTTCTTCAGGGAGCTGAAGATGCTGTCCATCGAGTCTTCGACCGGCAGGACAAAACAGGCGGCAAGCTGTCCGAGTCTCTTCCCTGCATTCATCATCGCCGGTGAGTTGGGGAGGAATTTCAGTTCTTTCATGAGGCTCATGAACCTCTCCGTCCAGTAGGCCGGATCTCCGCCGTAGAGCCCCTCTGCGGCTGCAACGCTTTTCGCCACTCTGGAGAACATCTCCTCCGGCGTCTCGGTAACGTTACCCTTCTCGTCTTTCAGGAGGTATCTGGCGCGCAGGACGATCCTGGCGTTTTCGGTCAGGTCCATGGAAACATTATATCAAACAAGAGGCGGGTTGGCTAAAGGAAGGCGATACCGCGGTCTCAGCACCTCGATATCGCCGACGACTGCAACAACGTCCACCTCGTTATCACTTGTGTTTTTGACATTCCAATTTGGAATCTCAAAGAGTCAGATTCATCCTTGGTGCTCATCCCTTGCGGATAGTCTCACTCAAAATCAGCGTAGATCTCACCAAAATTGATCCCGGCCATATTCGCCCGGCCGTACATATTCCTGAACGCCACTTTCGCCTCCTGGAACTCATGGCTGTAGCTGCCGTTCCTGATTGCGACGTGTGCCTCGATAAAAGCGGCAAGGCTGTCCGCCGCCTTGACCATCTCGCCGTCCCTGGGATCGAAAGCGTCCTCATTATATTTATTATTTATCTCCGCGCTCGACACTCTTTTCCGCTTCCCGCCGACACGGACGATGCCGGAGAATTCATCCTCGGTAAACAGCCTTATCCGGGAATGCCAGGCACGGGGTATCAGCCCGTAGACTTCTTTTTCCATCTGCTCCTTTTCGTATTCCTTGATGAGTTCATCCAGCCCCTCCACCGACTTCTTTACAGGGGAGATGATATCGCGTGTCAGGACCTCGGGAAGGTCGTGGAAAAGGCCCGTGAAATAGTTATTGACGCACCTCTTCTTACAGGCGCCTATCTCAAGCGAAAACAGATACGATATGATCGCAACGAAAAGTGAATGGCCGATCACGGACGTCTTTGGAATACGATGAAGGTTGGCCCATCGGGTCTGGAACCTGAGCTGTCCGCAGAGGTCGAGAAAATTCCTGTAATTGACGTGTTCCCTCAGCTCTGTCATGCCCGCCAAATCACCGTAGTCCGCCTGCCTTCTATCGAGGGTTTCCTTTATGCAGGCTATTTCGTAGCCGTCCGGATTCGCACGCTCGACGATACCGAATTCCCAATTCGTAGCATAATAATGCGCGGCATTCAGCACACGCCTGTTGACATTTTCGGAAGAAACGGAGAAGTGCTCTCTGAACCTTTCCGAAAAATCTTTTCCCATTGGGGATATTATCGGTTCCAGCTCCCTGAACACCCATTCGTTGAGCTGCCTGTATTTGGCCTCATCAGCCTTGATCTTGTAAAAAATGGGCGGTTTCAGGTCAGTAATGACCAGGCGCTGCAAAAGCTCGAAAAGGCCGCCCTCGATGACTTCCAGCCAGTCGAATCCCTTTGCATTTTCCTCAAATTTCCCCATAAAGTAAGCGATGATCATCTTGTGAGCCTGTTTGTCCAGTTCGACAAGCTCCACAGGCCGCACCTTGTCGTTCCATCGCTGCATGTAAGCGGCGTTGAAGATTTTCAGAAGCAGGGCCTTTCTTATCACAGGTATCCTTTCCCGCTGCAGTGAATGACATTATGATACTTAAAGAGATTTATAAAGGGCAACAGCGCAGGCTTGTTTTTCAAGAGCATCAGGCGCCTCCGCCTCTTCCGCCTTTGACAAAGCCCCGCATTTCGACTAAGATTGGAGGAAAAGAAGGGATTTTCGAACCGGCCATGAAGATCGTCCCGTCGATTCTTGCCTATGATATGAACGATTTCCTGTCCCTGATAAGGCAGGCCGAGTCATTTGCAAGCTATGTTCAGATCGACCTCATGGACGGCCGCTTTGTTCCTACAAGGAGCATCCCGCCCTCCGCGATCAGTTCCCTTGCGACTTCCCTGTCCTTTGAGGTTCATCTTATGTTCAGGGACCCCGCCTCGGCCATCGCTGAGATCGGTCATCCCGGACTCAAAAAGGTGATCTTCCACATGGAATCGGACGGCAGCCACAGTGCAATCGTCTCGCAGCTGCGTGACAGGAGAATCGGCGTCGGACTTGCGGTAAACCCCGGTACCGGCATCGAAAGGATCGGCGAACTCGCTGGCGACGGGGATACCATCCTCTTCATGACTGTAGATCCGGGCCGCTACGGAAGTCCCTTTAAACGCGAAGTTGTTGAGAAGGTGGCGGCAGCGAGAAGACTTCTTTCAGGAAAGATCATCGCTGTCGACGGCGGAATATCGCTCGACAATCTCGCCCTTTTCGTCGATGCCGGCGTCGACTACGCCTGCGTCGGCAGCAGGATATTCCTCGGTGGAAGTCCCTCGGAAAATTACCGGAATTTCATGCACAGACTGAACAGACTGGAGGAAACGAAAAAATGAAAGCAGGAATCATCGGCCTTGGCAAAATGGGAGGGAACATGGTGACGCGCCTGGTAAACGGCGGACATGAAATCATCGCCTACGACCCAAATGAAGCGGCGCGCGGGGAAGCCGATAAACACGGCGCAAGGACCTCGGACACCATCGAAGGGATCGTCAAACAGCTGAGCCCTCCACGCGTTGTATGGCTCATGGTCCCCTCGGGCCGCGTGACACAGGGAGTGATCGATACGCTTCAGCCGCTTCTTGAGAAAGGCGATGTCCTGGTAGACGGCGGAAACTCCAACTACAAGGATTCGATGTCGAGGGCCGCTTCACTGAAGGAAAAGGGCGTATTCTTTCTCGACGCCGGCACCAGCGGCGGCGTCTGGGGGCTCGAGGTCGGCTACTGCCTCATGGTCGGCGGGGAGCCGGAGGCCTTCGCAAAGGCGGAGCCTCTTTTCAGCTGTCTTGCGCCTGAAAAGGGCTATGCCCGCGTCGGCCCGAGCGGAGCGGGCCACTTCGTAAAGATGGTCCATAACGGCATCGAATACGCGATGCTTGAGGCCTACGGCGAGGGCTTCGAGATCATGAACGCAAAGAAGGAGTTCGACATCGACCCCGGAAAGGTCGCAGAGCTCTGGAACCATGGGAGCGTTGTCCGCTCGTGGCTGCTCGAACTCGCCGTCAGGGCGTTCGGCGAAGATCCGAAGCTCGCATCGATCGCAGGCTACGTCGATGATACGGGCGAAGGAAGGTGGACGGTGATCGAGGCCATAGAAAACGCCGTCCCCGCTCCGAACATCGCTCTTTCCCTCCTTCAGAGGTTCCGTTCGCGCCAGGAGGAATCCTTCAGCGCGAAGGTAATCGCCGCACTGCGCAACCAGTTCGGCGGTCACGCGGTAAAGAAGGAAGAGAAGGGTGAGGAAGACCCGGGATGAAGATAGCGATCGGCTCCGACCACGGCGGGTTTCTCCTGAAAAAGGTCATCGCGGCTTATCTGAAAGACCTCGGCCATGACGTCATCGATGTCGGCGCACACGCCCTTGATCCCCTCGACGATTACCCGCGCTTTTCCGAGGCGGTCTGCCGCGCACTGATGAGCGGAGAGGCCGAAAGGGGGGTACTCATCTGCGGCAGCGGCGTCGGGGCGTCTGTCGCTGCGAACAAGGTCCCGGGCGTACGCGCCGCAGTATGCCATGACACCTTCTCCGCACATCAGGGCGTCGAAGACGACAACATGAACGTGCTCTGTCTCGGGCAGAGGGTCATCGGGGAAGAGCTCGCAAAAGAGGTCGCGGCACGCTTTATCACCGCGGTTTTTTCCGGCGCAGAGCGTCATGTGCGCAGACTCGGAGAAGTGAACGAGATCGAAAAAAGGTTTCTCGGAAAAGACGCGCGGGAGAACGCGTAGTGAAGGGAACGGTTCACATATTTGCGGACAGGGGCGACCTTGTGGACTTCATGCTGAAGGGCTGGGTGGATATCATGCGTAATGCGATCGCGCGAAAGGGCTTTTTCAGCGCGGCGCTCTCCGGCGGAAAAACGCCGCGCGATTTCTTCCTCAGACTGTCGCTCCTGGAAGACAAAATCTATTGGGAGAACACCCACATTTTCCTGGCGGACGAACGGTGCGTTCCCCTTGACAGTCCCGACAGCAATTACGGGTTGATCCGCTCTTCCCTCCTCGGCAGGGCGCCGATTCGCGCCGACAACATACATCCCGTTCCGGTCGACCCCGACGACCCACCGGCTTCTGCGACAAAATACGAGGAGGAGTTGAGATATTTTTTCCGGCTTCAACCCGGTGCGGTTCCGGAGTTCGACTTCATCCATCTCGGGATGGGAGAGGACGGCCACACCGCATCGCTTTTCCCGGGAAGCGACGCGGTCAAAGAGAGTCGGCGTCTCTGTATGCATGTCTTCCTTGCCGGCGACAGACACAATCGCGTCACGCTGACTCTCCCGCTGATAAACAACGCTTCAAACGTATTCATGCTCGTAACCGGAGGCGCAAAGGAGGCCACGGTGAAAAGAGTCGTCGAAGAACATGACGAATCGCTCCCTGCCGCCCTGGTAAGGCCGAAAGGGAAAATGTTTTATGTACTTGACAAAGAGGCGGCCTCGGAACTGAAGCACGTCATATGAACCTGTCCGCGGCGAGCATCAGCGTCACGACGACCATGTAGATATTGATCCTGCCGAAGGCTGTCACCCGGTGGG
Organism: Thermodesulfovibrionales bacterium; assembly: GCA_046704045.1. Classification (GTDB taxonomy): domain Bacteria; phylum Nitrospirota; class Thermodesulfovibrionia; order Thermodesulfovibrionales; family UBA6898; genus JAWOKY01. Next base: position 19,002 of record JBJKSM010000199.1, read on the forward strand.
GAACGCCACCGTTCTTCGCCAGCAGCCTCGCGCCGCTCCATATAATCCAGAGAGAAAGCCCGAGCAGCGCCAGATTCACCATGCCGTTCCGCGTAACTCCGGCGGCCGCCATAAAGATGCAGCTGACGGCAGCGGCGCTCACCCAGATAAAATTTATCCTCGCAAGCTGGGCCTTGCTGAAAAAGGAGGTCATCGACGGCAAACCGGCCTTCCTGTATTCCTCACCGTGTTCCCCGGCAAAGAGCCAGAAGTGCGGCACCTGCCACATGAAGAAGAAAAAGCAGAGGAAAAACATTCTGGGGTCCAAGATGTCTCCCCCGGCCGACGCCCACCCTATCGCAACCGGCAGGGCACCGATAGCCGCCCCGGGGATAACGGCAAAGACCGTCTTACGTTTGAGAAAGGTGTAAAGACCGTTATACCAGAGGATTGCGCAGAGCCCTAACAAAAAGGGGGTCCGCCCCTCCGGCAGGAGAAAGACCGAACCGGCCGGCAGCAGCGCCATCGAAAAAATGAGTGCGGCGGCGGGCCTGATCCGTCCCGAAGGCAGCGGCCTTCTCTTCGTCCTCGGCATAAGGGCATCGATCCTGCGTTCCTGGTATTGGTTGAGGCCGCAGGCCCCGCAGGCGAGGAGGAAAACGCCCGCAAGCATGATGCCCATTTCCAGACCCCTGCCGCCTGCCAGAAGAAAACCCGCCCCTGCAGAGAGCGTCGTCGAGCAGGAGATCCGCGGCTTGCAGAGTTCCGCGTACGGGCCTATTCTTCCCGAAAAGGCCGTCATTTCAGCGTCTCCAGGTATTCGACGATCTCATCCAGTTCCTTTCCAGTCACCGGAACAGTCGGCATTATGGGAGGATACCCCTTCACTATATCCGCCTTCGGGTCGAGGACCGACCTCCTGATATACTCCTCGTCGGCCCGGATGGTCCGCTCCTTTCCGTCGGTGATCACGGTCACCATACTCCCGTATAGCCCCTTGTAGGTGGGTCCGACTTTCTTTGTCCCGTCGGTTGTATGGCAGCCGAGACAGCCCTTCGACTGAAGGAGCTTCAATCCTTCTTCGGCGCCCTTCGCGGGAGCCGCTTTTGCCCCGTACCACCTGGCGAAGTCGGCGGCCGCCATGACATTCAGCTTCGAGCGCATGTGAGAATGGGCGAGTCCGCAGTATTCCGTGCAGAAGATGTCGAACGATCCGATCTCATCGGCGATAAACCAAAGATGCGTTTTCATCCCGGGGACGCAGTCTTCCTTCACACGGTAGGCGGGAATGAAGAAACTGTGGATAACGTCGGCGGAAGTAAGAACAAGCTCAACCGGCTTCCCCAGGGGCACGTTCAGGACGCCGCTCTGTTTACCGTTTGCGTAGGCGAACGACCAGGACCATTGTCTCCCGGTCACGTCGATCTGCATCGCGTTCTTCGGCGGGTTCCGTATGTATCCGAAGTTTACCCAGCCGAAATAAAACATGGCGACGACCAGCACCGTAGGGATGACGGTCAGGACGATTTCGAGTGTGAGAGTCTCCCGCACGTCGGTCGAAACGGGGTTCTTTCTCCTTCGGTACCTGACCAGGAAAACGATCATGGTGAGTGTTACGAGCGCCAGAAGAACGACACACGCAGCCGTAACTATGATGAATGCCTCGTCTACTTTTGCCGCAATGTTCGATGCCGGGTGGAACATGTCAGCCTCCTATCGATACCACACATCCGAAAAAGTCAGTGCGATGATGCAGGTCAGCGCGCCGAGCGCAAGAAGGAGCATCCCCTTAAGAAACCGTCCCTCGTACTTGAGGTGCATGAAAAAAGCGAGGACCAGGCCTGCCTTCACGGTGGCGATAAAGAGGTTGATCACCACGCTGAAGCTCGTAAAATTCACCTTCGCTACGTAAATAGTGGCGGCGAGGAGCAGAAGGAGCGCGACCCAGACGTAGACATAGGTGCGATAGCTCCTGATATGAATCTCCGGGACAGCCGTCTTTCCTTCCATCGGTTCTCCTATGTGATCAGGTAAAAAAGCGGGAAAAGATAGATCCATACGATATCCACAAAATGCCAGTACAGACCTGTGTTCTCGATCTTCGAGAAATTCTCGCTCGTGATGTTTCCCGTGGCCGTGAAATACATCATGAACGATATGACGATCATTCCTATAAATACATGGAGGCCGTGGATGCCCGTCATGACGTAATAGAGCCCGAAGAAGATGATCTCCCCGGTTTTCATCTTTAGGAGGACCGGGGAATTCGGATAGAGACCGAGGGCGAACTTTTCCCTCCACTCGAAATACTTGATGACAAGAAATACTCCCCCCATAACGACCGTTGCGCCCTGGAGGAACATCGAAAGCCTGTACTTCCCTTTTCTCACCGCAAGGATCGCAACTGCCATGGCAAGGCTGCTCGTAAGGAGCACCGCGGTATTGATCGAACCGAACAGGAGATTCTCATGGGACGCGCCGGCATGGAACTCATGGGGATATCTCAGGCGGTACATGGAATAGAGGATAAACATTCCGCCGAAAAAGAGCATTTCCGTAAAAAGGAAAAACCACATGCCATATTTCGCCCGTCCGTAATCTCTCTCTTCTCCGGCCCTTTCCATTGTTTAGTCCTCCTCCCCTGACATCACCGGGAGGTGTTCGCCGAAATTTTCGGAGGGCGGCGGAGAGGGTATCTGCCATTCGAGTGTCCTGCCCCCCCAGGGGTTCATCGGCGCCTTTTCGCCCCTGAAAAGGGCATGGATGAGGTTCCAGGCTATGATGGCAAGTCCGACGGCAAGGATCCACGAGCCTATCGTTGACACGAGATGCCAGAAAAAGTACTTCGGCGGGTAATCGAAGTACCTTCTGGGCATTCCTTCGTAGCCGAGGATGAACATGGGGAAGTAGAGGACGTTGAAGCCAATGAAAAGGATGAGCCATCCGATCTTCGCCGGTCTCTCCCTGTACATTTTCCCGGACATCTTCGGGAACCAGTAGTGGAGAGCGGCGAGTATCGAAAAACCCACGCCCCCAAACATCACGTAATGAAAATGTCCGACTATGAAGTATGTCCCATGGAGCTGGAGGTTAGGGGCAAGAGAGCCGATGATCAGACCCGTGAGCCCCCCGATCGAAAAAAGAAAGATGAAGGAGAGCGCAAAGAGCATCGGCGGCTTCATATCGATCGAGCCCTTGTACAGGGTGCCGACCCAGTTGAAGATCTTCACCCCCGTCGGCACCGCCACCAGAAATGTGATGAAGGAGAAGATCACCCTTGCAGTGTCGCTCATGCCACTCGTGAACATATGGTGGCCCCAGACAAAATAGCCGACTCCCGCTATGCCCATCGCCGACAAAACGACCGCCCTGTAACCGAAAATGGCCCTTCTCGCGAATACGGGAATCACCTCGCTGATGACGCCCATGGCAGGCAGGATCATGATGTAGACCGCCGGATGGGAATAGGTCCAGAACAGGTGCTCATAGAGGATCGGGTCCCCGCCCCTCGAAGGATCGAAGAAGCCGACGCCGAAGACCCTGCCGAGGATGATGAAGAGAAGGGTGATCGCCAGCACCGGCGTAGCCAGAAGCTGTACCCACCCCGTGGCATAGAGGGTCCAGACGAACAGGGGCATGCGGAACCACGTCATGCCGGGTGCCCTCAGCCGGTGGATCGTGGTGACGAAGTTGAGACCGGTCAGGATCGACGAGAAGCCGAGAACGAACACGCCGAATACGGCAAGCCCGACATTTGCGGTGGTGCGGATGCTGTAAGGAGCATAAAAGGTCCAGCCCGTGTCCGGCGGGCCCCCGTCGCTGAAAAGCGAGACCACCACGATCAAAGCGCCCGCGATATAGAGCCACCAGGTAAAACGGTTCAGTCTCGGAAAGGCAACGTCCCGTGCGCCGATCATGATCGGCAGGAAGAAATTTCCGAACGCGACGGGCAGACCCGGGATGATGAAAAGAAAGATCATCAGGATGCCGTGAGTCGAGAAGACCTGGTTGTACGTCTCCTGCCCCATAATCCTGCCCGGCGCGATGAGATTGAGCCTGATCAGAAGACCCAGCACGACCCCGATGGAGAAGAACGAAAGCAGCGCTCCCAGGTACTGGATGCCTATCCTTTTGTGGTCCGTCGACATAATCCAGGACCGGAAGCCTTTCTCTTTGTAAAAACTCTCAGAGGCCGTCATGTCTTCCAAACTCGATCCTCCTTTTCCTGAGCCTTTCCTCGCGCCTGAGGTAGACAAAAAGGGAAACTATCATCAGAAGCGTCACCACGCCGGTGATCTTCATGATCGTGAAAAACGCTTCCTGTCGCGACGGCTCATGGGCAAAACAGTAGAGGGGCGCCGTTCCGCCCACGGCGCATACCTTACCCTGTCCCGCCCCGGCAACAGCCTGTGAAAGCTCGAAGTCCGTAAACGTTATCGGATAGGAGAGCCCGTAGTCGTACCGGGAGACCTGCATGTATCTCGTGATCCTTCCCCCGGGGGCGAGAAAAATCAGCACCTCCGGGTGGATAAAGCCATGGCCCGATTTCATCACACTGATGCCGAGGGCCTCACACAGGCGTCTCGCATTATCGTCGCTGCCGGTAAGGAACCTCCATGCATCATCGGGAAAGGGCTTGTCTATCGCCTTTATATAGTTCCTCTTGACGCTTCGCGCAATCCCGGGCGTGTCTTTACTGTCAAAGCTCACGGTCAGCACCCTGTAGTCCTTCCCCGGCACAAGTTTCAGTTTACCGAGTGACATGGCGAGGCCCTCCAGGAACTGGGGACACATATGGGAGCAGTTGTAATAGACGACCGAAAGCATCGTCGGCCTGTCGATCATATCGCGCAGGTTCACTTTTTTCCCTGTTTCGTCGTAGAAGGTCAAATCCGCCGGAATCACATTTCCCGGCCGTTCCTGAAGTCCGGGCTTCTCCATCCAGTTTCTGCCGGCCGATGCGGCGCCGCGAAAGACAAACAGCAGTGCGATTACCATCAAGATGATTTTTTTCAAGTCCGGTTTTCGAAGGCTACGTAGCCGATCGCGCATTAGATAAAAGGTACCATAAAAAAAGGCGATTGAGAAGAGAGAAGCGTTCGGTCCTCAAAAAAACCGTATAATTTTTATACGTTCGTATAAAGTTTATATAAGTTCCATGGACGTTATCGGCCCCTCCTCACTTCATGCGGCAGAAAATATGTCATTTTTCTACGGTGGCCGAGTGGCATCTTCCTTGCTAATTTACGCCTTACTGGGTTGGGGCGACAGGGTTGGTTTTCAGACTCTGTCAGAACACGGGCTCTGGTCGGGGGTGTGAGTCTTGATGTCGGACATCAAGGCAACTCGGGGATAGCACCCGGACCAGAGTTCATTTCCATGGTGAACGACAACTCCCGCCGAAGAAAAAACCGCATGACCGTTCGCCGTACAAAGGAAAAGCGCTTCCTCCTTTTGTTATAGTAAAAAATGAAGAAGGTGATCGTCGGAATGAGCGGCGGCGTGGATTCGAGCGTCACCGCCTATCTCCTCAGAGAGCAGGGGTTTGAGGTGGAAGGGGTCAGTTTTATCCTGTGGGAAGCCAGAATCAGGTCCGATTTCACAGCCTGCTGTTCCCTTGAATCGACGGAGAGCGCCTCGAAGACCGCCCGGCGTCTGGGAATAAGCCACTCTTGCGTCGACGTCAGGCAGGAATTCCTTGAAAAGATAATAGAACCCTTTGTCGACGCATATTCGCGGGGATTAACGCCGAACCCGTGCGTTCTCTGCAACAGGCACATAAAGTTCCCCTTCCTGCTCAGGGAGGCGGAAAAAAGAGGAGCGGAATATATCGCGACGGGGCATTACGCCGGAACTGCCGTACCCGGCGGCAAAGCCGACACCCCGGTTCTCAGGAAGGGCATCGATCCCGCCAAGGACCAGTCCTATGTCCTGTACCATTTGCGCGACGGGGAACTGGGCAGGCTGCTCCTCCCCCTCGGCGAATATCTCAAGAGTGACGTGAGGACAATCGCCCGGTCACTGAAACTCGATGCAGCGGACAGGCCGGAGAGCCAGGAGATATGCTTTATCGAAAACGGCAGCTATGCCTCGTTCATCGAAAGACTCAGCCCTTCGGCCTGCAGGCCCGGCCCCATTGTCGATCGGGAAGGCAGGACGATCGGAACGCACAAGGGTATCTGCCGGTACACCGTCGGTCAGAGAAAGGGACTGGGAATCGCCGCCCCCGTTCCATATTATGTGACTAAAGTCGACGCGGCGAATAACGCGATTCACGTCGGGACTCTGGACGACACAAAGGCAAGAGAATTCACGGTGGCTGATCTCAACTGGATATCCTCGCCGACGAAGGGCGATTCGTTCCGTGCGACCGTAAAGGTGCGCTCAATGATGCAGGACAGGCCCGCTTCCGTCGGGGTTCTCGGCGACGGAGCACGGGTCGTATTCGACGAACCTCAGTTCGCTCCTGCGCCCGGGCAGAGCGCCGTCTTCTACGACGGAGATGCGGTTGTCGGCGGCGGAGTAATAATTCACTTCAATAAATGAGATTAACGATGTCCTTTGCGACCGACAGCTTGGCGGGCGAGGTGCCGAGATAATCCCCGTCTATCTGGATATGCGCCCTTCCCTCTATGCGGACCTCCGATGATTTCAGATATGCGACGTCGTGGTAACGCAAGTGTCTCCCGGTTATCACACCCAGGGCATAGCGTACGAGATCGCGGCGCCTGCCGCCCTTGAAGACACAGGTATAGAAAAAAGCGTTTTCAAGATTCGCGTCGGGTGCGACCCTGAAATGTCCACCGTATTTGCTCGCCTTGCAGATAATGGCGCCGTATCCCCTCTGCTCGACGTCGTCAAGCCGCAGAAGAAGCTCTTCCTGCGAATAGGTGCAGATATTCTTTATGCCGCTCATTAGGTACGCGGCCTTGCCGGACACCTTCTTGACCGACGGACTGACATCACGGACCGCCTTGCCGTCAAGCCCGACGCCTGCCATAAGGCAAAAGTAGCGGCCTTCAGGCAGACCGGCTGTTTCGATCTTTCCGAGTGAAACCTTCCTGGCCGGCCTGGAAACGGCGGCTTCCAGTGCCCCCTCGATATCCTCGGGGATTCCGAGTTCCTTTGCCAGGACATTGGTTGTTCCCAGGGGAAGAAAGCCCACAGGCACATCCGATCCCGCAACGCCGTTGAGCACCTCATTGATCGTCCCGTCTCCGCCCCCCGCTATGATACATTGCGGCTTTTTTTCGACGGACCGCCGGGCAAAACATTCGGCGTCTCCCCTCTGCCGTGTCAAAAATGTCGCTATGTCGAGTCCCTTTTTGCGAAGGACGAGCGTTGCCTTTTCGATCTTCCTGACAGAGGCGTTCTTTGCCGCAGGATTAGCGATGACTACTATTGAGGATATCATCTATGGAATGCACCCCCCTGCATTCGCCGACACTGTTTATGATAACGGGCTTCCTCTCGATGAATTCCATCACCGTGGTTATGACGGCATCTTCTTCGACAAAAAAAACCCTGCCCCCTTTTCTTGATCCCTTCCTCTTCATTTCGGGAATTCTGACATAACCATACACCCTGGAAGATACGTAGCCGGTAGTGTAGTCCGGGTCGTCGGAGACGCAAAGCTCGGCGATCACCTGTCTGCATGAAGCGACCTTTGACGCCAGTATCACCGCTTCTCTCACCGTCTCCGTGTCGATCCCCTCACCGGCCAACCGGCGGGAGAGTTCCCCTGCTGCAGAAGCGTCGATGCCCAGCCTGGAGGCGCGCACTCCCCGGGCCCTGTCGGGCTCGACCCTTTTCCCCGATCCGGCACGGATGATCGCAGCGCCCCGCATCGCCTCGTTTTTCCTTATTACATTAAGCGCCTCCTCGACGGAGTCACATGATATCCCGGCCGCATCGAGAAGGCGTCTTATGTGGACTCCGGATTCGGATGGAGATCCGCACTTCAGCGTGGTCACCGGCAGAGAGTGGATCATCCCGGCCCGCTCTGTCACCTTCTCGACGGTGATCGTTATTTTGTCGGGCTCGCCTCGCGGGTGGGTCGAGGCCCTTTCGATATATTCACTCACAACCCTCATCGTCTCTGAGTCGTCGAACAACCCCTCGGCCCCGGATATATGGATCTCGACGTCGGGATGTCCGGCTCCTCCCGCGGATATCCGCGTCTTTTTCCGCCTGGACGCCCTCATCCTTATGCTCAGCATCGCATGCCCTCTTTTGGTCCGGCCTCTTCCCGCGTCTTCAGGCCGTGCAGCCGGATCAGTTCGAGATCATCTTCAAAACTTCTCCCTGTTGTCGTTAGGTAGTTGCCTGTCAGCATGCCGTCCGCTCCGGCAAAAAAAATAAAGGAATGAAAATCGCCCAGGGTCCGCATCCTTCCGCCGCAGACCCTTATCTCCTTGCCCGGCAGGATAAACCTGAAAAGAGCTATGATCTTGAGGGCCTCGAAAGGCTCCATTGTCGTTCGGGAACCGAGGCGCGTGCCCCTGATCGGCGTGAGGAAGTTGACAGGGACCGAATCCGGGTCTATCTCCCTCAAGGCAAACGCCATATCGACCCTGTCTTCCCATTCTTCTCCAAGCCCGAAGATCCCTCCCGAACAAAGAGAGATGCCCGCGGTCTTCGCCGCCTCGATCGTACCAAGCTTGTCACGATAGGTGTGACTCGAACATATCGCCGGGAAGAACCTCTCGGACGTCTCGATATTGTGATGATAGCGCTCAAGGCCCGACGCCTTAAGGAGCCTGATCTCTCCTTCTGAAAGAAGACCCAGCGTTGCGCAGGGGAGCAGTCCCAGCGTCCTTATTTCGAAGACCGCATCGGCTATCCGTTCGATTTCACCGCCCGAAACCTTCCTCCCGCTCGTGACGATACAGAACCTCTTCGCACCGCCCTCCTTAGCTTCCATCGCCTTTTCGATGATGGCTCTCCTTCCCAGAAGAGGGAACACGGCGACATCGGCGGAGCTCTTCGACGATTGAGCGCAGTAGGCGCAGTCTTCGGGACACGCGCCCGACTTCGCATTCATGATGGCGCAGAGGTCAACGCAGTCACCGCGGAAGTAACTCCTGATCCTGGAGGCCGCGCAAAGCAGATCCATGATCCGCCGCTTCGACATGGAAGCGAGGTGGAGCGCCTCATCTCTTCGCAGGGAGCCGCCCTTTATAATTTTATCTTCAAGTTCGCTCAGCACTCTTATTATTAGCGGGAAAGAAGGTCAAAAGCGGATCTCGAAGCCCCTCTCCGTTCCGGCATAGGGCTCCCAGTTCAGATCGATACCGGACACATGGGAGCCTGCCGGGCCCTTCCTGCATTCTCTGACCGCCCGCTCGATCAGCGCCCTGTTGCCCTCGAAGACAGCCTCCACGCGGCCGTCGAACAGGTTCCTCACCCAGCCGTTAAGCCCCAGCTTCGCGGCAACGTTCCGCGTGAACGCCCTGTAAAATACCCCCTGCACTACTCCTTCGATAAAGAGATGCGCCCGCGCATCCTCCGCCTTTTCCATGCGCATATTATAGCAGATGAACGAACGCACGAATTGCTCCTGTGCCGGCCTCAGTGCAGGGTCGCGGCATCGATGTGGTATACTTCACGATCACATGAACGAAAGGGTATGAATCGCAATGAGTATTGAGCCGAACAAGGTCATCTATTCCATGATCGGGGTAAGCAAATATTACGACAAAAAGCCCGTATTGAAAGATATCTACCTCTCCTATTTCTACGGGGCGAAGATAGGAGTCATCGGCCTCAACGGATCGGGCAAAAGCTCCCTTCTGCGCATACTGGCCGGCGTGGAGAAGGAATTTAACGGCGAAACGGTCCTCTCTCCCGGACACACCGCGGGGTTCCTTCAGCAGGAACCGGAGCTCGACGACTCGAAAACAGTGCGCGAAATAGTGGAAGAAGGCGTCCGGGAGACAGTCGATGCGATCAGGGAATACAACGCTATCAATGAAAGATTCGCCGAGCCGATGTCCGACGACGAGATGAACAAACTTATCGAACGTCAGGGCAAGGTGCAGGAGAAGCTGGATGCCTTCGATGCATGGGACCTCGATTCCCGCCTCGATATGGCGATGGAAGCGCTCCGCTGCCCCCCGGGAGAGACGCCGGTGAAGGTCCTCTCCGGAGGCGAAAGGCGGCGTGTGGCGCTTTGCAGGCTTCTCCTGCAGAAGCCCGACATTCTTCTCCTGGACGAGCCCACGAACCACCTGGATGCAGAGACTGTGGCGTGGCTCGAACATCATCTGCAGGCATATCCAGGAACGGTCATCGCCGTGACCCACGACCGTTATTTCCTCGATAACGTGGCCGGGTGGATCCTGGAACTTGACAGGGGTCAGGGCATACCCTGGAAGGGGAATTATTCATCGTGGCTCGAACAAAAGAAGGACCGCCTGCAGCAGGAGGAAAAGGCGGAGAGCGAGAGACAAAAGACCCTTCAGCGCGAGCTTGATTGGATAAATATGTCGCCTAAGGGGCGCCATGCAAAGGCGAAGGCGCGCATCAACTCTTACGAGGCATTGCTCAGCCAGGACATCGAAAAACAGTCGAAGGAGTTTGAAATCTATATCCCGCCCGGCCCGCGCCTGGGGAACGTTGTCATCGAGGCCGACAACGTCTCGAAGGCATACGGCGACAACATCCTTACGGAGGGGATGACCTTCTCGCTTCCGCCAGGAGGTATCGTGGGGGTCATCGGCCCAAACGGAGCTGGAAAAACCACACTCTTCAGGATGATAACGGGCCGCGAGCAACCCGATTCCGGTGCATTCAGGATTGGTGAAACGGTCAAAATCGCTTATGTCGACCAGAGCCGTGAAGACCTCGATCCGGCCAAATCAATATGGGAGGTCATCTCCGGGGGAGAGGATACGATGCAACTCGGCAAGAGGCAGGTGAGCTCGCGTGCCTATGTGGCCCGCTTCAATTTCTCGGGCAGCGACCAGCAGAAAAAGGTTTCAATGCTGTCGGGCGGCGAGAGGAACCGCGTCCATCTGGCGCGGATGCTCAGGGAAGAGGCGAACGTGCTCCTCCTCGACGAGCCGACCAATGATCTCGACGTAAACACCATGCGCGCGCTGGAAGAGGCCCTGGAGAATTTTGCGGGCTGCGCCGTAGTAATCAGTCATGACCGGTGGTTCCTCGACCGTATCGCAACTCATATCCTGGCCTTTGAGGGGGAAAGCATGGTTGTCTGGTTCGAGGGCAACTATTCGGAATATGAGGCTGACCGGAAGGCCCGCCTCGGCGTCGCTGCGGACCAGCCTCACAGGATAAAGTACAGACATCTCTCAAGAGGGTAAAGGAAACCGCTTCATCGTCGTGACCGCAAGCGCCTTTTCTCCCTCATCGAAAGAAGGGCGGCGAGCAGAAGAAAGACGAGCGCAAATGTGACAAGGTCCAGCTCGATCAGGGAAGCGATACTTTCCTCATGGACGGTTGTCAAAGATCTGCCGGCTGGAAGGGTTCCTCCGGAGTTCTTCGCGGGCTGTTCCTTAATGAGGCCATAAGCAGCAGTCGCAGGAGCAGTTGCCTCCCTGATTTGATGAGGCTCGCCGGCCGTCGTCGTGTTCCCTCTTTCTTTCAGTCTGATCGGCCTGAAGTCCTTGCCGTGGAGGTGGTACTCGCCATAGTCGAGCTGCCACTCGGCGCAGTCTTTCCAGCACCTGTGCCCTCCCCTTCTGTCGGTCTTCCCGGGATGGGACAGGACAACGGCGGGGCACAGGGCAACAAGGGTAAATGCAAGAAGACACCTCATCGCAAGAGTTGAACGATTACATCGACGGCTGACAGTAAGATAACGGGCGCGGGAAGCAGGCAAACCCATGCCTGTTATAACCGCTCCAGAATCGCCTTTGACGACTTGACGAAACAGACACCCGCCGGCATCCTGCAATTACCGGCCTTTTTCTGGCCGACTGAATCTTTCGACGGCATAATCGCGCCTATCCTGCTGCGAGCGTCATCAAGAAGATGCATAACTTCCCCCGTTAGAGAGCCGACTTCCCCACGATGCTCACGCTCCAGAGCCGACAGACCCTCTCCGACCGCCGAGGCGGTATTAGCATACGCCCTGCATATCCCGCAAAGCGGGTCTGTCTGCTGAGCTGCCAGCACGCCCGAGATATAGTGGTAGAACCGTATTCGATTGACCAGCTCAGACATTATGCCCTCACCCCCGCCATGGAACTATCATAAACAACCTGCACCCTCCTTTTCAAGAAGGGATTCAGGGAGAGAAATGCCGGCGGCCGCATCACGCCGTGCCGATGAATCCCCTTGCCTGGCGCCGGCTCCATTAAGAATATTTAACTGGATGTCGAGCCCGCACGTATCTATAATGGAGTCAAATGTCTCAGCAGCTCTCAAAGTTCCAGCGTCTCCCGCAAGCGGCGGGGACATCAGGAGGACAGGTGACCGCCGGGCAAACGCCGGGCAGGATGCCGTACCGCAAGCTGATCGAGTACACAATAGTGACATTGAAGGACGGGAAACTGAAGTTTTTGGACCTCACAGGAAAGGTACTTAGCGTATCCGCCAACACACTGTGTTTCTTTACAAAGTACCCCCTCAAAGCAGGCTGCGTCCTCGAATTCAGGAACAAGATATCACAGTCGAGACACGGTGTAGTTATATGGATCAGGCGCGTCGGCGGTTTTTATGTGGCCGGCACACGATTGATCAGAAGGAGCGATCCCGACTAGGACGCTGCCCGTTTTTGCGGGCGGATTTCTCGGATGCGCTCGCATCAGTGTCAATTCCATAATAATAATATGCCTGATGAAAATAATTACCCAGTTGACATAAAAAAACCTTCTGTGCGATGCTGAAGAAGAAAAAGGGGTGCGATGCAGATAATCAATTCCATGAAGACGGGGCAGGAGACTGGAGGACGGACCCCGTGCGTAATATGACGCAATCACGCTTCTTTCAGGTATCGCTTTTTTTCCCATTTGTCCTATGGTGCCTCTGTCTTTTTTTCTTCTCGTTCCTGTACAGGGCGGGCGCGGACTTGATCCTCGACAATCTGACGAACGCCTATCGCGTTTTTGTCCCTTACCTCATATTCTCGGCCCTGCTATGGAAGGTCATAAGGAACAAGCCGTACCGACTGTTGATCCTCGCGGCCTTGGTGGTGCCGCTTGTCTGGGGAGCATTTTTTACTCTTTTTTATGTTGCTGCAACCCTTGTCACGCAGCACATGATCGAGAAATGGTATATTCTCTTCATCATGGGCTTTTGGGCGGCCCTTGTGGCGTATGTACTCGAAGTTATCCCTCTGCTCATTCTCACAATCTTTAAAGACGACTTCAGGTCGGATTCAGGGAAGACGGGCAAACATGCATCTTCCGATTTCGGGAGGGCCTGAACGGCCCGGCTTGCATCTTTCCTGAACCTTCCGGTCTCCCGACCCTGTTATTCCTCTTTTTTGCCCGCCTCCGCATTGTTCGCGCATTCCTTGAAATTATGTGAAGTCGGACACAGAAAGACGGGGCGATTCTCTGTAAAGGGGAGGTATTTACTCCTCTTTATCAAAAGTTTCCATTATCGGCCGAAAACAGCCCGAATGGCCCTTTGAATTTATCATTGCGCCAGCATATGATTTAGTCAGAAGTAAATGAAGGAAAGGAGAAACACCATGGAGACCAAAGATTATTGCGATAACGTAGCGTTCGAACTCGCCGGTTGGAAGACAAAAGTGGACGACATACTGAAAAGGTTCGACCACGCTTCCACCGGTTACAAGGAAAAGGTTGTAGGAGAGGTTAACGGACTGCACATCGTCGCTGACGAGCTCGACGACAGGCTGCGGGGACTTTGCAATGCCTGCATGACGTCGTGGGAGCCCCGGGCGGAGGACCACGATATTACATGGCCCGAGCAGTCGCCGAAAACCTGGTCGGACATCGCCGAGAGCGATTTCGGAGGATAATGAACCAACGGCAACACGGGGATCATAAGAGCCGACTCCCGGGTGAGGTGGCTCTTATTTTTTTGCTGTTTATATTCCCTGTAACTGCACCGTCAGGCGAGCCCCGGGAGAAGTTGACCGAGACCGCCGGTGATGAATTCTATCGCAATAGCAGCCAGCAGCAGCCCCATCAGACGCGTGGCTATATTTATGCCGGTTCTCCCGAGCACTTTTCTGACCGGCCCGGCGACATTGAGCGATACCCACGTCGACACCGCGATCAGCACTGCTATTAGCAGCATAAGGGCAATATGCAGAGGCCGGGAAGAGACATCGGCGTATATTATGACCGTGGAGATCGCCCCGGGTCCGGCGAGAAGAGGCATGGCGATAGGAACTACCGCGATGCTTTCCTTCTCTTCGGCTTCAGCCGCCTCTTCCGGAGTCTGTTTGCTTTGGGTGTGTCTGGCCTGCATCATCGAAATAGCCATTAAAAGGAGAAGTATGCCGCCTCCGACCTTAAAGGAGGCGATACTAACGCCGAAGAAATTGAGGAGAGGCTTGCCGACCAGCGCGGCCGCAACCAATATTACGGCAACGGCTATACACGTGGTTCGCACGACATGCTTGCGCTCGTCTTCAGCCATGCCGTCGGTCAGACTGACAAATATGGGGATTACCCCAAAGGGGTTCACTATAGCCAGAAGCGTGGTAAATATCTTTATATAAACCGTCCATTCAAGCATTCGTTGCTTACATTGTACCCTTATTATTGCTGTTTTTTTGCAAATGCGCCGCCGGACCCGTTGAGAAACCCGCCGCACTCATGGCCGGCCCATTGTCTGCGTCACGACAGTTCCGCTTTACAAGCGGGCAAAGTCCCCTGCCGCACTTCTTGATTTTATTTCCTTATGTGATAGGCTTATGGTAGATGGACAGGCAAACAGTGCACTATGGAGGATGAAATGAAAGACAATACGGGACTCGTCGGTGCCGCATTTTTTCTGGGCGGGCTTTTTGGCAGCGCTATCGCCCTTCTCTACGCTCCCCAATCGGGCCGCAATACAAGGAGGGACATCTCGAAAACAGTGCGGCGCGTGAAAAACAGGACGGTGGATCTGCTCGAGGAAACGATCGACGACGTATCCGAGTTCGCGGACGACCTGCGCGAAATGGCGGCAGATATCATGGATCAGGGAACGGACCTGACAGGCAAGGCCGGGAAGGAGGTCGCATCAATACTCGAACGGGGACAAAAGACGATCGAAAAACAGAGAAAGAAGGTCGCGGAAGCCCTCAACCTGTAATATCCGCATCAGATTGACTGGTGATAAGGCGTTGCCGGTCTGGTTCCGGCTGATGACTCTCATCTGCGGGAATATTCCGCCGAATCACCCTCTCTGACACGCTCGCCGCAACAAAAATACACCTTGACCGCCAAGAGCCGCAAGCCCGCACAAAGTAAAACACAGCCCGTAATAATCCCCGATATCCTGCCGTTGGCAGGACTATTCGCATTTTCCTGCCCCGCCATTTAAACTTCCGCCCGCGAGAGACTTCGCCATTAAGGTATGTATTACATTCTTGTCGTATGATACACTTTTGTCTCACGGCTATTTTTGTACTTTCCTTATAAATCCAATGGTTAATGCTGGCATGTTATTGGCTATCATCATGTCCAATGAGGTGAAATAATGGAAACTCTGAAAGACAAGATACGGGAGCTGGAAAGAGAAGAGATAGTCAAGGCGCTCAAGGACAGCGGCTGGGTCATGGCGAAAGCCGCGCGAAAACTTGGCATAACAGAGAGAATGATCGGTTACAAGATAAACAAATACGGCATAAGGACAAAGGAGGTGCGATGGATTGAACACGAAGATGGCCGGGAAATGGGCGAGCTGGAAGAGGAACTGCCATGACCGGATTGCCCGGGCATAATGGGGGAAAGTCGCTATGTCTTCAATCATATTTTTAATCATGAAAGGGAAACAGCAATGAGAAGGTTCTTGAGTATTTTCATTATATTATGGTTTCTCCTGCCGGCAGGGCTGGCGCTGGCCGCAGAAAAGACGGCGCCGGCCGCTTCGGTCGAGGTCAGCCGGAACATCCCCGCTGCGGCCGTCGCCGCGGTCGTGCCGAAGACGGATACCGGCGATACGGCCTGGATGATCGTCGCCACTGCCATGGTGATGTTGATGACCCTGCCCGGCCTCGCATTATTTTACGGCGGCCTGTCGAAAAGAAAGGACATGCTCAATACCATGGCCATGTCGTTCGCGGCCTTCTGCATCGTCAGCATCCTCTGGGTCCTCTACGGCTATTCACTGTCCTTCAGCGGAGATGTAGGGGGAGTGATCGGCAACGGCGCAAAGTTGCTCCTCGCCGGAGTAGGCGTCAACAGCATCGTCGATGCCGCGAAAACCATACCGGAGTATGTTTTTATCGCCTATCAGCTCACCTTTGCGGCGATTACCGTGGCGCTCGCAAGCGGTGCTTATATCGAGCGCATGAAGTTCTCGGCGTGGATCCTCTTTGCGGTCCTGTGGCTCACCTTCGCTTATCTGCCTGTGGCCCACTGGGTCTGGGGGGGAGGATTTCTGCAAAAACTCGGTGCCCTTGACTTTGCCGGCGGGACCGTGGTCCACGTCAATGCCGGTATCGCGGCCCTGGTGGGTGCCCTCATGCTCGGCAAGAGACGCCAGACCGCGCTGGTGCCGAATAACCTTACCCTCGTCGTAACCGGGGCCGGCCTTCTGTGGTTCGGCTGGTTCGGCTTCAACGCCGGCTCGGCGCTGGCGGCGAGCGGACTCGCAGGAGCCGCTTTCATTAATACCAACACCGCAACCGCGATGGCAGCGGTAGCCTGGATGACGGTGGAATGGATTCATTCGAAAAAGCCGACCGTGCTCGGCCTTGCTTCCGGTGCCGTGGCCGGTCTCGTCGCGATAACACCGGCGGCAGGATTTGTGAATGTCTCCGGCGCCCTCTTCATCGGCGCCGCCGCGGGCGTTGTGGCCTTTTTCTCCGTGGCGGTAATGAAGGCGAAGTTCGGATATGACGACACTCTCGATGCCTTCGGAATACACGGCGTGGCAGGCGCGCTCGGCGCAATCCTGACCGGGGTCTTTGCCGACCCGGCAATCAACGCGGCGGGCAGGGGTCTGCTCTACGGCAACCCCGGCCAGCTCCTTAAACAGTTCATAGCGGTCGGGGTGACTGTTGGCTACACCGGTACGGTGACCTTCGTGGTATTCATGATCGTGAAGGCGGTGGTCGGCCTCAGGGTCGATGAGGAGGCAGAGTTTGCCGGTCTTGACGAAAGCGAGCATGGCGAGATGGCTTATAACTTCCAGCTTTATACCGGGGGCTTGACGGCACTCGGGCACGGGGAAGACGGACTTTCCGGGGCGTCCATTCTCTCCCACAAAAAGAGCTCCTATTCCCCGGAATAGGCGCATCCACTTCATTTTCCCGTCGATGCCCAGGGGGGCTGCGCTGCAGCTCCCCGAAGCTCATTCCTCTTTTATCTTCAGGTAATTTTCGTAGTCCCTGAGCGCATCGGGAAACGGGATCCCGAGACATCTGGCATATTCTCTAATGTATCCGCGCACATATACGTCACCCGGAATCCTCGCATAGTCCCCCTCCTCTATCGCCCTGAGGTATTGCGGATTTATGCAGGTGGTTCGCGAAATTTCGCCGATATCCACGCCACACGACATCCTGATCTGCTTGAGTCCTTTCTCCACCCTGTATAAAATTACCAGAATAATTCCGGAAAATAAACATGAAGTTACAATATGAGGTCATCTCGACTTTCAGCTCAAGGCCGCACAGGAGAGTATCGTTTGCGGCCGCCGCTATCCGATTCGCCCCGATCCGGCCTTGACCCACTGCCCCGTTCATGGGAAAATGAAACAAGTTCCCTTGAATTCGTCGTCCGATCTTGCCCGGATTTCGGACCAACCTCCGGAACCGGCACACTTCCTTTTCTCGTGCGCCATCGGGGACGATTATGATGAAGGGCACCTGCACATTTCTGCGAAACAGGAGTAATGATGAAAATTTTGATCGTAGACGACAGTGAAGATTTCCGGATCCTCTGCAGGTATGAGCTGGAAGACGCGGGGTACGAGGTCATAATGGCGGCAACCGCCGCGGGGGCGATGGAATCGTTCCGCAAGGAGCAGCCCGATCTTGTTGTCCTGGACATAAAACTGCCCGATATGGACGGGCTCGAACTCCTTTCCAGGATGAAGGAGAGCAGGAGCGATGTGCCCGTGATCATGCACACGGCATATGATTACATGTACGACCTGGCGTGCGACGTTTCCGACGCGTACGTTGTGAAATCGGCAGACTTCACGGAGCTCAAGCGCAGGATTGCGCAGGTGATAAAAAACAGCGCCACTTTACAGACAGGCCGGTCTCAACCCGGTGAGACCGAAAAGGATTTTTCGGTCGTTACTGTAAAAATAAGAGAGTCATACATGAAAAGGCTCAGGGAGATGGGCGCAGGGGACGAAGTCTCGCTCAACAGGATAATAGATAAAGCCCTATGTGCCTACCTTAGGGACAAAAACCGCTGATCGAATCCCGGCGAAGCCCAAAAAAAAGGCCCCGGGATCGCCAGGGCCGGGTAGGTGTTTGATCCCCGCCTGTACTACGGATGTTTCCTGCACCCCCAGCCGTCCGTCTCCATCGGCACACTCTTGTCCGCCGCGCTTTCAAGAAGGGAACCATCGAAAAGCTTCACACATTCCTGTACCCGAGCAGATCGTGAAGAACAAAGTAGCCCATGGCGGCCTGAATGCCCCTGTTGCTGTACGTTATGATCTCGACGCTCCTGTCAGCCGGGATGCCGACCCCCTTCGCCATACGTTCCAACTCCGCCTTGTCCCTCATGAATGAGGGGGAAAACTCGATCCCTGCGCTGGTCATAAAGTCTGCCGGCCACAGCCTGGATCCGGGAAGATGACCGTAGCGTTTTATATAACTCTTTTTTCGTGGCCGAAATCCTCTTCGGGCAAACGGTTGTCGACAAATACCGCTATCGAAGAATGAAGCGCCTTTTTCACGTCGCTCATGGCAGCCAGCCGGGACTTTACAGGCCTGCCCGTAAAATCCCCCTGCCAGGGGACGGCAGGTTTGGCGGACACCGGTTTTCCCGCCTGTTTCCATGCGGCGAACCAGCCGTCGAGGATCGCCACATTGTCGTGCCCCAGGACTTCAAGCCCGCTTTGAGTTGCCGAAATGCTGCACGGCGCTCCTGTCGTCCAGAAAAATTGCCTCCTTCAGGTTCGCAATAACGTCATCCAGAGTGGCCACCCTCGTCGTGTCAAGTTTGGCGATAAAATTTCCCGGCTGCGGCGCCGGTTTCTTCCTGTCTATTATCCGGCCCTCGAATGTCCACTTGGTGAATCCGCCGTCAAGGTACGAGACATTTTCATGTCCCATGGATTCCATTATCCATACTACAGCCCCTCCTTCCGTCGCGTCGAGAGCGGTATTTCCCTGATCATAGACAACGACATGGGTCGACCGGTTGACGCCGAGGGACCGGAGCATGACGGTCATATCGGCTGCAGAGGGCATCAACTGGCATCGTGTCTCCCTGTTGTATGGTTCCCACGCCGAGTAGGGCATGCTGACCGCCCCGGGTAAATGACCGAACTCATAGTTTGCCGCCGTCCTGACGTCAATGATCACCATGCCGGGCGCGCCGAGATTTTGGGCAAGCCACTCCGTACTTACCAGCTTTGAACTGTTCGCGGCCGCCGCCGGCGTGAAGGCAAGTGCCGCCGCCACAAGCAGTGCGAGTAGAACGGACTGCATAAATTTTCTTTCCATGAAGTTCCTCCTTGTCAGTCTTGTCTGCATAACGATTACGCCATCCCCCCTGATGACCGGTCATTTCTTGATCCGGGCGGGAATCTTGTCGACGATGATCCTGAGGTTGGCCTTCGGGTCGCCGGGCGCCAAGTCGTCCTTTGTGAGAAAGAGTCCCTTATGTCCGTGACAGGCATTGCAGGAACTGTTCTGCCTGGTCTTGCGCCGGATCGTATGGATCGAAGCGGAATTCCACGTCGGCAACGCGTCATAGTTTGCGACGAGATACGCCGGGCCGGGCGTCCCCGTTAAAACCGTCTGGAAATAGCGCAGAGATGCGAGCGAGTCCTTCTTCATTGGAGTATGGCGGACCAGGTTGTACTTATAGGGGTTATCCGGGCTCCTGTCGATATTCATGCCGATCTTGAAGGTTTCAAGCGGATCGGACGGAAAGATCACCTTGATTTTTCCGGCCTCTTTTACAGGGTATCTTTCATCCGGTGGGGGGAGATGATGGCGCCGACAATGTCCTTGATACCGGTGAGGTTGTAATGCATCGCATTCTTGTACGTAGAGATTATGTTTTCATGACATTGCCTGCAGGCCCCGCCGCCGTCTTCTTCAGAGGGATCTTTTACCAGGCCCTCGTGGGCCTTTTCCCTGTCAGCCACATTCTTGCCCTTATGGCAGTTGATACATCCTACTTTGCCGTGCGCCGAATCGACGAACTCCTTATCGACACCGTAAGTGTCCCTGCCCCGCACCCGAGGGGCGGAAACGCCTCAACCTGCTATGGCCGCAGCCCCTCCCGCGGAAGCTGCCCCGTAACTGTCCATTTTATCGAGGTCGGTATGGCACTTGATGCATTCGCTGCCGGACGCCACTTCGCCGGCGGCAAAAGGCGTACCTCCCAGGGCAAGCGCAAATGCAATGCCCGGAAGAGCGATGGACACGAGAGTCATCTTTGACTTTTTCTTCATTTTTCCCCCTTTAAAGGGTAGTTTTTTGGACGCGATCTGCAAAAGATGTGTTCACGGAAGAGTGTCCCCCTGCCTTTGTTCTACGAACCATTGTTGTGCATCTTATTTCAGATGTCAAGCCTCGGCGACTCTTTTGTGATATTATTTTTACAGGTACTGTCTGCCTCCGACAGCGGGTTGTTTCAGGCAGGCGGCGCATGAAATCACTCTGAGGGAAATGTCATGCCGATGAAAGAGACCTATGAAGTGATCATCGTGGGCGGGGGACCTGCGGGACTCGCCGCCGGCCTCTATTGCATGAGGGCTGCGCTGAAAACGGTCCTTTTCGAGAAAGGACTGCTCGGCGGCCAGCTTGCCATATCGAAGGAGGTGGAGAATTACCCCGGCGTGGAAGGAATCAACGGATTCGAACTGGCGGAGAAAATGGCAAGTCACGCCCGTTCCTTTCGCTTGCCGATAGTACAGCAGGAGGTTTCGGCAGTAACCGTCGGTCCCGATCTGCACTCCGTGGAGCTTGCAAACGGCGATCGGATAGGGGCTTCCGCCCTTATTCTCGCAGCCGGCGGTTCCGTGCGAAAGCTCGGCATCCCGGGTGAGGCCGAATACCTGGGTACCGGCGTTTCCTACTGCGCCACCTGCGACGGGTTCTTTTTCAGGGACAAGTCCGTCGTTGTCGTCGGCGGAGGAGACACTGCGGCAGAGGAAGCGCTGTTTCTCGCAAGACTGGCGCGAAAGGTCCATCTCGTGCACCGGAAGGGCGAGCTGCGGGCCAGCAAGATCCTCCAGAATCGCGTTATGGCCGAGCCGAGGATCGAGATCATCTGGAATACGGTAGTTACTGAAATCAGGGGAGCCGCCGGAGCTGTTAACTCGGTGTCCTTAGAGAACATTGAAACCGGGCGCAGGGGGGAGCTTGCAGCAGAGGGCATATTTATTTTCATCGGCTATTCTCCCAACAACCGCCTGATCCCGCCCGAGGTGCGCATGAACGAGCAGGGCTTCGTAATTACCGATGAGAACTGCCGGACGAGCGTGCCGGGGATCTTCGTCGCAGGCGACCTGCGCCAGAAGTTCGCCAACCAGATCGTGATTGCCGCTGCCGACGGCTGCATCGCCGCACTTGCAGCCGCCGAATATGTGGAGGTGCAGAAAAGCGCAGGAAATTCCTTCTGAATCCTGTCGAGGTCGTTTGACCGCCGTGCTTCCCTTTCAATAAAATAGTGATAAGAAGCGTCCAGCTCAGCGCAAGAGGTATTACCTTGGATAATCTTTTTTACATTGCGGGGCAATTCGCACGGCAGGGCGATGTCGTTGACGTCACCGAATTCGGAAAAGGCAACATAAATCATACGTTCCTCGTGACAACGGACGCCGCCGGGAGCAGCCGCTTTATCCTGCAGCGCATAAACACGCAGGTATTTCGCAAGCCGGAACTCGTCATGCGCAATATGCTCATTTCCACACGGCATATGCTCCGTCGTGCGGCAAGCGCTTCACTTACAGAAGGCCGCAGATGGGATGTCCCGGCCGTGATTCCGACGCGGGCGGGCATGGACTACTGGCTCGCACCCGACGGCTCCTTCTGGCGCGCCGTCGTCTTTATCGAGAACGCCCGGTCATTCCAGGTAATCAGCGACATCGATCACGCACGGGAAGTCGGATGTGCGCTCGGCATCTTCCATGCCCTTCTCCGCGACCTTCCCCCCGGGGGTCTCGCGGATACGCTCGAAGGTTTCCATATCACACCGCGTTACCTGCGGCATTATGATGAGGTCCTGGTGAAATACGGACATCCGTCGTCCCCGGAGGTGAATTATTGTCTCAGGTTTGTGGACGAGCGCAGAGACCTGACGCATACCCTCGAAGATGCTAAAGCCAGGGGCAGATTGCCCCTCCGCGCGGTTCACGGCGATCCCAAGACAGACAATGTCATGATGGACGTCTTCACCCGCCGGGCCGTAAGTATTGTCGATCTCGACACCGTCAAGCCCGGACTGCTGCACTACGACATCGGCGATTGTCTCCGGTCGGCATGCAATCTGCTGGGAGAGAATACCGAGCAGTGGGAGACCGTCCGTTTCGACACAGACATCGCCGGGGCGGTCACGAAGGGCTATTGTTCGGTCGCGGGAAAGGAGCTCACACGGGATGACTTTGCCTACTTCTACGATTCGATCCGCCTGATCGCCTTCGAACTCGGACTAAGGTTTTTTACGGACCACCTGGAGGGCGATGTCTATTTCAGGACCGGACGGCCCGACCATAATCTTGCCCGTGCGCTCATACAATTCAGACTCGCCCGGAGCATAGAGTCGCAGGAAACGACGATCCGCAGCATCATCCGGGATATGAAATGAACGGCCGCAGTTTTTCCCTGAGCCCCTTCCCTTGCGCGTGGATTCCGCCGGACTTGAAGATTTCCGGCTCGGTGGGAAGGCACGACGATAAGCTTTCGATAACCTGTACCCTCCTCGGCGCTATCCACGACTTTGCCATTCCTCCGCCCGCAGACGTTCAAGCGCGCATGGACGGCCTGTGGGAGGAGACCTGTATCGAGCTCTTCCTCGCTGCGCGGGACCGCGATCATTACTGGGAATTCAACCTTGCACCCACCGGTCATTGGAATGTCTACCGTTTCACATCGTATCGAAAGGGTATGTGGCAAGAGCATGTTTTTAAGTCCTTACCGTTTACGGTCGAGGCGAGGCGGAACGCCTTGCATTTTTCCCTCGACATCGCCACGGACAGGATTCTCCCGGCGGGACAGCCGGCGAAGATCGGCATCGCCGCAGTCATGCAAAAGAAGAACGGCGAGACGACCTATTGGGCGCTGAGCCATCCCGGACCCCGGCCTGATTTTCACCGCAGAGACAGCTTTATTATCGAAATATAGTGAATAAGCCGCTTGACAACCACTCCGGATAGAAGTACAAAGTAAGAAAGGCGATTCACCCGGAGCGGGTTTCGGCGACCGGGCACCGGCAGAAAAAAGGCTTTCGACAGATGACTGAGACATCGATACGCAGAAGGGTGATTGCATCCTAGGCCCATCTCCCTTCCGCATAAAGCCCCGGGAAATACCGGGGCTTTTTTTCTTCGGCCGATTCGCACTGGTCCTTTCCGGAACGAACTCCTCCACGA
>JBJKSM010000200.1:0-33713 GCA_046704045.1 Thermodesulfovibrionales bacterium
GTCCCGTTTGAGAAGACTCCTATCTTTGTCGTCCCGTCTCCGTTCCAGTCGCCTGTGACAGGGACAACGCCCGGCAGCATCGCGCCGAATGTATACTCCTTGTCGCCGTTTGCCGTCCCGTCCCACATCCAGTTCATGTTCGAATCGATATACCAGTTCCCCGTCGACGGATCGAAGACGGCGATCTTGGCGGGATTGATCGTCGCCGGCCAGTTGTTTACGAGGTTGTAAGCGTTCACTGTGCCTATTCCCGTGGCGAAGTCCCAGCCGGCCGTGGTGCCGTAAGCGATATTGTAGGAGTTGCTGTCGGTCGAAAGCACCCCGACAGAACCGGAAGGCGCATAACAGTTCGGAGTGCCGGGCGTGCAGTCTACATCCATATCTCCCATGGTCACATCATAGAAGACACAGGAGCCTGCCGCCGTACTGCCAAGAGAGGAATTGCAGTTGCTGTTGCCTGCCTGGCCGTATTCCGCCGCAGCGAGATTGTAGTAAACCGGATTTGGATTGCCCTGATTTCCGCCGGCCTTCTGATTTACGAGCGCCTGGATGCCGGCCATGATGGGCGACGCGAAAGAAGTTCCGCCGGCGCCCGCCCAACCGCTTGGATCTCCCGTGCAGGCGGCGTAGCTTGAGTCGCAATAGATATACCAGTGGCCCCAGAGGCCGCTGGCGGCAAAAAGCGACACATCGGGCAGATCCCTCACCCCGTCGGCCGGATTACCGAAAACAGACTGCCAGGCAGGCTTGGCATATCCTTCGCAGGTGCCTCCGACAATGGCGTCAGTTGCCGGGATCCCGGTGGCGCAAGCACTCGGCCCTCCGCTGCCACCGACTACATTCAGCAGTCCATACACGGATGCGACGGAGCTGTTGCAGAGGCCGGCGGATCCATAGGTCGTATCAAACCCCAGATACGACGCGACGAGTTGACTGCCGCAGGAACTGTTCCAGGGAATCTCGGGTATGTAGGAAAGCGCCGAGCCATAGGAAGGCGTGTTCGTGGCGCTCCAGTATGTGCTGTTTGTACCTGAGAAGACATCGCTGAAATCGGTGCCACCAACAGCTACGTTGTAAGGCGTGGATGCGAGGAAGTTCACCCCGACGCCGTGGGATGCGTAACTCTGGCCTGCGTCACAGACAGCGGCGCCCTGGTCTCCCGAAGAAACGAATACCGAGACCCCTTCTGCAGCCGCCTGCTGGTACATCGTACTGACAAAGGAGTTGGCAGCGGCCCCTGCGTCCGCCTCGCAGTCTCCGTAACTGACGCTTATAATGCCGGGCGGGGTGGGCTCGTCGATAAGATTCTGAAAGGCGGTCAGCAGGCCGGAGGAGGTGGCTGTATCAGCGCATGAAGCAAGGACGATCGAGGCGCTTGGCGCTGAAGCCGACGCATACTCGGCGTCGAGGATCGCCTCGCCCTCATCTGCCGTAACCACACCCGGATCGCCGCAGTTGCCGGGACCGCTTGCAGGCGCCGGATGCACCTGGGTGAAAGAGCCGGACGTATAGCCGGAAAGACCGAAGGCAGAACGAAAGGTGGTCCAGTCGGCTGTATTGGAGACGTTCGTGGGCTCGACAACCGCGACAGTCTGTCCCTGGCCCGAAATGCCGGAACCGAACAGCGGCGAAAGGCTGTAGATAGTCGCAAGGTCAGGCGGAACGACCGGATTTTCTCCCCCGCCTGCGATGGTGTATTCGCTGCGCATCCTGTGCATCGGTTTGGGGCGGAAGTCGTTGAGCGAAACGATGCCTGCTACCGCAGGAGCAAGCGCGGCCGGTATCTGAGGATCGGACATATTCCCTATATGACGCACTCCCTTAACCGAGAGGTAGTGAATGCCGGTATGGAAGGCCTCCCGCACCTGGCCGGCCGTGCCGGAAAAGTCCACTGTCATGCCGCTCGGATAAACCATGTTTACGATGAAGCCGTGTGAGCGGAGCCAACCGGTCACGGCATCCAGGTCCTGCCTTGCCGGACCAAAAGAGCTCCCGAACTGCTGTGCGGTCAGCCACCTGTGGAAGTTGGGAGATGCCGGATCGTTCAACTCATCCATAAACTGCCCGAGAGCCTTCTCGCGTTCCCTGGAACGATGCAGCTGAATAAGCATATGCCCCATTTCATAGTCGTCTGCGACGAGGCCGCGGTCGTTTGCGGCCACCGCCTCAGGGCGCGT
This sequence comes from Thermodesulfovibrionales bacterium, assembly GCA_046704045.1. Lineage (GTDB taxonomy): Bacteria > Nitrospirota > Thermodesulfovibrionia > Thermodesulfovibrionales > UBA6898 > JAWOKY01. The sequence goes on from JBJKSM010000200.1 coordinate 2,178, forward strand.
GTTGCCCCTCAGCGTAACGACCGTTTCTTCGTCGATCGGCCGGGAGATCAATGGTCGTGCGGCGCCCTGAATCACGCCCACGGCGCCTGCGCTGTCGGACCAGGCAGGTGTAGAAGCCATAATTGCAACAAGAGTCAAGGCGACAAGAATTCCGCGGATCCCGTCAGTTTTTTGAAACTCTTTTCTAACCATTTTCTTCAATTCCTTTCAGCTTGGATTTGCCTTATTCTTTTTATCCCAAAAAAATAAAAACCGTTCCCGCCATCTCACCTCCCCATTCGTCCCCTCTTTTTTACTGCTTGCCGCCCCGCGATGCGGATACCCCGCCGGCCAGTAACCTCCATCCGTTTCCTCCCCTTGCCGCCTGCCTTCTTTATTTAAAACCGCCCCGTCTGCCGGGCTTTCCGCCGGCATGAACTATAAATCTCTGCATTTCAGGAGTAAAGGTAAAATTCACCTTTTCCTTCTCTTGTTTGAAATGCCTATTTTTTAGAAACCCTGGAAACCTCTTTATAACTTCACCCGTTTCGCGCGCGGAGCATACTACAAGAATATGAAGAAAATATGAAGGCCCTGCGCCCGCTGCCGCCTCTTTTCATCTTTTTTGCCGCGCTGATATATAGCAGGTCGGGATACTCCATGCAGATGTCTTGTCACGGGAGGCACATCGTTTTTGACCTTCACCGCACAGGACGCCACTCTGTCCGCGTGCGAAAAGGTTTCGCAGAACCCGTTTGCACGGGGGCGCCCGAAGGGGGGGATTACTGGATTTTCGGTTAAAAAAGCGTAATAATGTCTGAAATGAAATTTTCACGCGCTGTACCGGTGAAAGGGGGTACGCACTTTTGATCAGCAGGAACCATGAAAGGCAGCACAGGGACGACAGAAACCTTTGCAAATTATGCATCAGCGAACTCGGAGAGCTTTACACCGACCTCGGACTGACGGCCGACGAGCTGGACCTGCTCGACATGCCGAGGCGGTCATTCACCGTGCATTTTCCCGTCAGGATGGACTCGGGAAAGGTCCGGATGTTCGTCGGTCACAGGATCCAGTACAACGACGCGCGGGGCCCCGCAAAGGGCGGCCTCCGTTTCCACCCCGAGCTCACGATCGACGACGTAAGGGACCTCGCATTTCTGATGGTCCTGAAATGCGCGGTAGTGGACATCCCCTTCGGCGGCTCGAAGGGAGGGGTCGTCGTGAACCCGAAGGAGCTGAGCAGGAATGAGCTCGAACAGGTGACGCGCGGCTACATCCGTGCCATCGCCGAGCACATAGGGCCGTACAAGGACATCCCGGCGCCTGATGTCTATACCGACGAGCAGATCATGGTCTGGATAATGGACGAATACGAGAGGATAAAGGGACGGCACGTCCCCGCAGTCGTAACAGGAAAGCCCCTTGAACTCGCCGGGAGCAGGGCGAGGCATTATTCTACGTCTCTCGGGGGCATCTACGTGCTCGAAGAGGCCATGAGGAGAGCGGGGATGGATAAAGGCGATATCTGCGTTGCGATACAGGGCTTCGGAAACGTCGGTGAGAACGCGGCCCGGCTCCTATACGAAAGGGGATACAGGGTCGCCGCCGTAAGCGACGTGAAGGGCGGTATTTACAACGACGGCGGCCTCGACATAAAGGCGGTGACGGACCATAAGCGCAGGACCGGCAGTGTGGTCGGCTTCACCGGGGGCAGGGACATCACGAACGCGGAACTTCTTACCTCGGACTGCGACATCCTTATCCCGGCGGCCCTCTCGGACCAGTTGAACGCCGGCAACGCAAAGGACGTGAAGGCAAAGATAATCCTTGAGCTCGCTAACGCGCCGACGACAACAGAGGCCGACCAGATTTTCTACGACAAGAAGATCATGCTTGTTCCCGATATTCTCGCCAACGCCGGCGGCGTGGTGGTGAGCTATTTCGAATGGAGCCAGAACCTGAACTGCGATTACTGGGAAGAGGAGAAGGTTCTCGAAAGACTCAAGAAGATAATGATCACGGCCTTTAAGGACGTCTATGCGCTTTGTAATGAGGAAGGGTGCAGGATGAGACGGGCGGCTTACAGGCTTGCGATCAAGAGGGTCCTGCGCGCGGAGAAATTGAGAGGGAACCTGTAGGGGACCTCAGAGAACCCGTATTCCGAAATAATAGCAGCAATGGTGGTGGTCGAGGTCGTTGATAAACGACCTCTCGACGCCGTCGTCGAAGCGTATCCTGACCATGCAGAACCCCCCGGAGAGGGAAGAATGCTTCTCTTCCACCACCTCGCCCTCCCCCCAGCCGAAGAAGTTGAGGTGTTTGACCCTGTCTCCGAGCTTCAGATACAGTTTCTTCCTCATCTTTTTTTATTTTAACTCAGCGCCCCTTTTTTTTCCGCTGCAGGTGCATTCCGGCCTCCGGACGGCAGATGCCCCGAAACCGCCTGGGCCGGATTGCAAACCGTTTCCTTCCATGCTATGTAGTAAGTGTCCTGAACGAAAATACGGAGGAAACAATGAAAGCGATACGGGTTCATCAGTTCGGCCCGCCGGAGGTCATGAAGCTCGAAGAAGTAGATGACCCGAAGCCCGGTCACGGGCAGGTCGTTGTCGAGGTTTACGCTATCGGGGTCAATCCGGTAGACATCTATATCCGGTCGGGGTCGTACGCGATGCGGCCGGTCCTGCCCTATACGCCCGGGATGGACGCCGCCGGCGTCGTCGGGGAGGCGGGAAAGGGCGTAAGCCGCCTATCGGCAGGCGACCGGATCTATGTCGCCGGCACACTCAGCGGCGCATATGCCGAAAAGACGCTCTGCGAAGAGACACAGGTCCATCCCCTTCCCGAAGGGGTGACGTTCGCACAGGGCGCCTCCATGGGCGTGCCCTATGCCGCGGCATATCGCGCCCTCTTCAACCGCGCACGGGCGATCCCCGGCGAGGTGGTGCTGGTGCACGGCGCAAGCGGCGGGGTGGGCATCGCCTCCGTGCAGTTGGCGAAGGCGGCGGGGATGCATGTCATCGGAACGAGCGGCACCGACGGTGGAAAGACCCTCGTGGCGGCCCAGGGCGCAGACCACGTCTTCGACCATAACGACCCCGGACATCTCGCAAAGATCATGGAGCTTACCGGCGGAACCGGTGTCGACGTGATCATCGAGATGCTCGCCAATGTAAACATGGGGAAGGACCTCGGCATCCTTGCGCGCAACGGGAGGGTAGTCGTAGTCGGCAGCAGAGGGCGTGTCGAAATCGATCCGAGGGACATCATGAAACGGGACGCCTCGATCCTCGGCATGGTGCTGATGAACGCCGACGCCTGCGAGATGCACAGTATCCACGCGGCCCTGGTCGCCGGTCTCAGATGCAAAACGCTTTCCCCGGTCATCGGCAGCGAAATGCCTTTGCACAAGGCCGCGCGCGCCCACCATGAGATCATGGAGCCGGGCTCTTACGGGAAGATCATCCTTGTGCCCTGATGACAAAAAGCATTCCTGACGCGTTGCACGCCGCTGAAAAAAGTGATAGCATTTCATTACCGGTGTTCTGAACATCGGGATTTCGTCATACCGGAGGAAAACATGGACAAAGCTCTGCACGACAGGGTCGCGAAAGTGGCCTATGACCTGTATGAAAAAAAAGGAAGAAGAAACTGCTGTCAGGAAGAGGATTGGCTGGAGGCGGAAAAGATCGTAAGGGCCCGGCTCGCAGAGGAGGCGGAAGCGAAAAAGGCCCGGTTGTCCGCGGCAGAGAAGGCCTCTGCAAAAGCCGGACCGAAAAAGGTCTCCGAAAAAAAGGCAGCCCCGGCGAAGACCGGAAGGCAAGCGGTAAGGCCCCCGGCGAAAGCACCCGTTTCCAAAAAGAAGATCCCCCCGCAGGCCACGGTTTAATCGTACCGGCCGCGCTTCTTATACGCTCATTCGAAGCTGACAAACCTCTTCGGATCTATCCTGCGGGCGGCCCTGGCCGGAAGAAGACCGGCAACGAGCGTGGTTATGAAGAGGACGAGCGTCACCAGCGACAGGTATAAAACCGGCAGATGGAAATGTATCTCCCAGCCAAACGATACCTTGTTGATTACCGTTATAAAGATGACGCTCATCATAAGCCCCATGACACCGCCGAGCAGGATGCCGCCTATGCCCACGATGCCCGCCGAGATGACGAGCACGGACTGTATCTGCTTCCAGCTGCCTCCGAGATACCTGATGATGCCGATCTCTCTCTTCCTTTCGAGCACTGCCGCAAGGAGGGTGTTCACCACCCCGATCAGGGAAACGATGATCGATATGAGCTCGATCGCATAGGTGATGGCGAAGGTCCGGTCGAAAATGGATACCACCCTTTCCCTGAGCTCCCGGTTGTTCATGATGTCGAGGGAATAGCCCGGGCCGAGCCGGTCCCTGAGTCTCCGGATAAACTCATCGGCATCGACGCCTTTCCCGAGGTAGATGCCAAGCTGGGTGGCGTCGTCGAGGCCCCAGAACTTCTTAAGCCATTTCCTGTCCAGGTAGATAAACCCGGACGTTGTCGAATAGCTGCTGAAGGTATCCTTTACCACGAACTTCTCTTTTCCGGCGGCAGTGGAAAGCTCTATCGTGTCCCCTTTCTTCAGGCCGTATCTTGCGCTCAGGTAGTTTGAGATGCCCACCTCCCTCCCTGCGCCCGTCCCGCTCACTCCCTGCTTTTCGCCCCCGCCGGTGAACCTGTTTCTTACGGAGGTATCGCCGAAGCCGGCAACGACCTTCCTGCCGCGGAAATCGATGTATAGCGTCCTGAACCTGTCGATGCCCGCCACCTCCGGGAACTCTTCGACGGTCTTTGCGATGTCCCCGGAAAGGGGGTAATAACAGAAATTCGAGATACATGCGGAAGGCTTGACGTAGACGTCCGCGGCGATGTTCCTGTTGATCCACTCAAGGAGCGAGCCCCTGAAGGAGAAGATGAGCGTCAGGAGCGCGATTATGAGGGCGCCGCTTATCGCGACGCTCATGAGCGCAACGGAAAACCTGTAGACGTTGCCGGCCATGTCCCCCGAGGCGATCTTGCCGGTCACCCTGAATATCCATTCCGACGCTCTTTTTGCGACCCTGAGGAGCATTGCGAGCCAGGACGGCGAGATGAACGAGAACCCGATGATGATAAGAAGTATCCCCGCGTAGGCGAGGAAGGGGAAGTCGAAGGGAGTGTAGCGGTAATCGTACCACGAAAGGATCCCCCCCGAGGTCAGGAGAAATATCCCGATCACGGCGAAGAGACCCATGTACCTTCTGTACCTGCCCTCGAACGAGCCCTCTTTCGCGCTCTCGTCCGGCCTCACCCTCGACGACTCATAGGCTGGGACCGCAGATGCGGCGAGCGATACGGTAACACCGAGCGCGATGGCGAGGATGGCATCGCTTCCCGTCATCAGATAATCCCGGACCGATATGGCGCTGTAGATCGCCGAGATCGTGCTCTGCACCGCAAATACCGAAAAATAGGCCGTAAACTGGCCGAGGGCGATGCCCAACAGCGAGCCTGCGATGCCTAATATCATGCCCTGGACGACGAAAAGCATCACAACGGTTTTCCTGCCGGCGCCTAATCCCCTCAGAATCCCTATCTCCGTCCTCCTCTTCACTACCGATATGAAGACGGTGTTATAGAGGAGGAATACCCCGACGAGGATGGCTATCAGGCTCACGAACTGGAGGTTGTACCTGAACGATCTCAGCACCGATTCGCGGTTTCGTACGATCTCCGCTCTCTTTTCTATCGTGAGACCGGAAGGAAGTATCCGCCGGATCTTTTCGGCCGTCTGTCGGCCGGCCTTCAGGTCGATCGCCGACAGGAGCCCGACCTTATGGAAATACTCCTGGAAGTTCCCGATGTCCATGAGAACGGTGTTCGACGGCAGGTATTCGCTTTCGATCACGCCCACGACCTTCAGCGGGAATCTCCCGTCGTAGACGAGCGCATCCAGCACGCTCCCCTTTCCCGCCCCGCAGGCCCGGGCGAACCGTTTCGTGATCACGACACCGTTTAGGGTGCGGTAGAAGTCCAGGACGTCGAAGGCCGGCTTGCCCGAGGGACTCAGAAGCCCGGCAGCCTTGACCGTATAAATGCCCTCTACGTCGACGGACTCCTTCATCGCCGGGAGGTATCCGTTGACCTTCAGCACAGGGTAGCTGTTTTCCTCCATGCCCCTGACGCGCGGGTAAATCCCCTCGTTGAAATCTATCCCCGCGGTGTCGAGGATCTCGTAATTGGCATTGAGGGAAGCGCCCCTTATCTCCGCCTCGAACGATGAGACCGCTCTGTCCGACGCCACCTTCACGCCCACAAAGAGGCCGATGCCGAGCGCGACACCGGCTATCGAAAGAAAGGTGAGAAACTTTTCCTCCCTTATGTTCCTAAGGACAAGGAGCGCGACAAGCCTGAGAAAAGTCATGTCAGAAGCATCCCGTCTTTTATCCTCACCCTTCTGCGTGCGTACCCTGCTATGTATGCCTCGTGCGTGACGAGGACCACCGTCTTGCCTGTTTCGTCTGCGAGCTCCTTCACGAGGTCCATGATAGCGGCCCCGGTGGCGCTGTCGAGGCTGCCGGTCGGCTCATCCGCCAATATGATCCCGGGGTCGTGGACAAGGGCCCGCGCGATCGCGACCCTCTGCTGCTGGCCCCCTGAAAGCTGATAGGGAAGGCTCTCTTCCCTGCCTTCGAGGCCCATCCGCCGTATGAACTTCCTTGCGTTCCGCTCATCCGTAATACCGTTCAGCAGAAGCGGCATCCGGATATTTTCGAAGACGGTGATGTTCGGAAGAAGGTTGAAGAACTGGAAGATAAAGCCTATCTTCTTCCTCCGGTAGAGTGTCAGATCCTCCTCGCGGTAGGAGGTAATCTCTTCCCCGCCGACGACGATCCTGCCGGCCTCCGGCCTGTCCATCCCGCCGATGAGGTTCAGGAGGGTCGATTTCCCGGAGCCCGAACTCCCCGTGACCGAGATGAAATCGCCCTTTTCTATCTCGAGGTTTATTCCCCTCAGGACATGCGCTTTGCCGTAGTATTTCTCGACATTTTCAAGTTTTATCACGGTCAGTATCCCGTAAGTTCGACATAGGCCCTCCCCTTTTCCGTCCCCTCCACCCGGCACGCCCCTTCCCAGTAATAATTCCCTGTCGATCGGGTCCCGATAAATTCCTGGTCCCGAACAAGCGGCATGATCCTCAAAGAGATCTTTTCGGAGGGAATAGAGACGTCCCACCCCGACGGATAGTCAGCGCCGGTCTTTTCCGATCGCCACCGGCCGAGAACCTTTACATTGAAATCGTTCAGCGTGAGATGCCTGTAAACGCCGTCTTGAAAAACAAAGGTGCCTGATGAGTACGGGTCGATCGTGCCGTCTTTCTTCCTGAGAAGATAGAGCATTATCTCCCGGTTGTCGTCGAGCTGAATCGAAAACCAGTCCCAGCCCGCCTCTTCCGGGCTCAGCCCCTCTGACGAAAGCTCCCTGTCGAACCAGCTTTTACCCCTGACATGAAAGAGGGACCCGCCGACCCTCAAAGTCCCCTCGGTCTTGAGGTCCGTATAAGAAAAATAGAGAGACGCAAAGAGAGGCGATTCCCCGGACTTCCTCGAATAGCCGCCCTCGCCGTTTAACACCACCGGCTTCATCGGGGTAAGCACCAGGTCGATATCATCGCCCTTTCCCGACGCCCTGACATGCATCCTCTTCACCGTGCCTTCGAGGACGTTGCCGTCCACCCGGACCCTCAGCCGGTCCGCGTCGGCTCGGGAGAAGCCGAAGGCGCCGGTGTCGGTCTTTTGTGCAAAAGCGTACTTGCGGTCGCGGACGTCCGTGACAGCGAAATGGGCGATGTAGATATTGTCGGCGCCGAATTTCGACCGGTACTTCCGCCTCTGAATGCCCAACGCAAAAAAAGTGAGCTCATAACCGAATTCCCGCCCGCTTGAGTCATAGAGATGGCCGGTAAAATACCACCACTGGATTCCGTAATCCTTCCCGTAAAAAAAGTCCTTCGGCAGAGAGGGCCTGGATTGCGGCGTGACACTTCGGAATTCATCCGCCGATGAAGGAGGAACGAAAAACAGGAATACAAGAAAAAGCGGAAGAAATATTTTCATGGCCGTAGATACATTATCACGTATCGGACCGGCGTAGACAATATAAAAAAAACCGCGAAACCGGAGAAAACCGGCGTGGCAAGCGGCTCAGATATAGACGGCCCTGAACCTGTAAGCCGTTTCGTCGCGCACCCTGGATCGAAAATCACACTCGGCGCATTTCATGAGCTTCTGCGCATAGCTCCCCTGGACCTTTCCGCCGCATAACGTCCCGGCCACCGCCCAGCAGACCCTCCCTCCGTTGCGGCCCCCGTTTACCCCGTCGGCGCTGCTCTCGGTCACCGCGGGGCATATGCCCATGACGTTCGGCCTTTCCTTCCCGCATTTCATGAATTCCCAGCAGTTCTCTTCCGGCATCTTCCCCTCCCTGCAAGACAAGTGGAGCGCCTTTGCATGAGACGTTGCCAGTATGATTATAATAATAAGCCCCCCACAGGCGTACAAAAGTAGAATAATCATTTTGCGGATCATTCGGCAAGCATTTTCTTGGCCGCAAGCGCCGCATGCAGGCAAAACCCGGAAGAACGGCTGCATAGCGGAACTAAGGGAGCGTTACTCCACATCGCGGCATTTCCTTCCCGGAACGGATACGATGTCTCCTTCGACCTTGCCACACCCATTATTTCCGTGGATGATATAGATATGCCTGACTTTTTTATCTTCCCGGAAGGCCGGGGACTGAGAGGTTCCGCATGATCGTAATGGTCGGTGTCGGGAACATAGGGAGGGAACTCCTTTCAAAGCTCTCCAGGGATTTCGAGATCACCTGTGTCGATTCCAGCACCGAAGCCCCTTCCATCGTTGCCGCCATCAGGGGAAAGGAGAAGACAAAGGTCATCGTCGGCGACGCTACGAGCAGGCTGGTCCTCGAAGAGGCGAAGGTTGACGACAGCGAAGTGGTCCTCATCACCACAACAACCGAGAAGATAAACCTCGAAGTCGCTCGCGTGCTGCATGACCATTTCAACGCAGGAAGGGTAATCGCCGTGGGCATTACGGACCGGGGGATGAAGGAACTCGCCGGACTGGGGGCCGAGGTAAAAAGCATCTTCACCGCCAGCGCAAACGACCTGCGTAACCTTATCGAGCACCACGCCAAGACGGCCCACGGCATCGGGATCGGGAAGAACGAGATCCTCGAGGTCGAGGTCCATCCGGCTTCGAGGTTGAAGAACCGGCCGCTCGGCCACATAGCTCCGATCAGGTGGAACATCGGCATTATTTACAGGGAAGGGAACATTATCGTGCCGAAACCCGAGACTATCCTGAAAGAAAGAGACAGGGTCGTCGTCCTCGGCGACCCGGCCATATTGAAAACCGTTGCTGAACTGCTTTCCTCCGAATTCGAGAGGTTTCCACTCGAATACGGCACTTCGATAACGGCGTACGTTACCGGCGGGGAGGAGGAGGGCTTCTTCGATGAACTGAACTATCTCTCTTCCGTACTCCAGCTCGACAGGATGCACATTATATATTCGCCGAATGCGGAGCGGCTGCTCGAACGGCACGATGCGATTGCGGGTAAATACAACTGGCACGGGGCAAACAAAATCGTCTCCGCGCTTCCTCCGGCAGAGGCGTTGAAATCGCTCACGGTCGCAGGGGGCGCCGGGACGGGGATCGTCGCGGTATCGAAAGAACTCTTCTTCAAACGGAGGTTTCCACTCTACGCCGCTGCGCAGAAGCTCTTCCTCGCTTCTTTCGTCCGTGCCGTAAAATGCCCGGTCATTATCGCCAACGGCACGCATCCATACTCGAAGCTCCTCGTGCCCGCCCTGACGGATTTCGATTTCCGCGGTCTGCTCGACAAATCCATAGAGATCTCTCATACCATCGCTGCCGAGCTGAGCGTCGTTACCGCAAAGCCGTCCGAATACATCGGCACGGAGGAAGACTCGCGAAGGTTCGAGGAGGCGAAAAAGGCGATCTCCGACATCGGTTTCGTTCACAAGAAAAAGATAGACCTCCAGGTGTGCGCCGGAAATCCGGTGCACGAGATTTCGCGCAGGCTGCCGCAATACAATCTCCTCGTTCTCGGATCGGACAGCTGGGCGGGAAGGGGGTTTTTCCGGTCCGTTCTCGCTCCGGACGTTGTCTGGCACATTTTGAGGCGTTCACGGATCTCGACTCTCATTCTTCCCGGCGCGGAGGAAACGCTGTGAGGCCGGATGCCTGACAGGCTGGTCATCATCTGTCTGCTGGTCGCCGGGGCCTCGGTCCTGCCCTTTTTTGCCAGGCGGTTCAATGTGCCTTCCGCTGTTCTCGAGATCCTTTTCGGCATTGCCCTCTTCCATACCGTCCTCTCCGTCAGGCCGGAATGGTTCGAGTTCCTGAAGGAGCTCGGCTTCATCTATCTCATGTTCGTAGCGGGGATGGAACTCGATCTCAGGGAACTCCTCAAGAACACCGGGATCTGCCGGTATTTGCTGATCCCGGCTCTTTCTCTCCTGCTGACACCCCTGGTTTTCTATCTTTCGGGCCGCCTCTTTTACGTGGGCGTAGCGCTTTCGATGATGTCCGCGGGCATCGCCTTTCCGATATTGAAAGAGGTGGGGCTTTTGAGGCGTGATCTGGGCCGCCACATCGTCGGCGTTACGCTGGCCGGAGAGCTGTTGTCCATTATCGTCCTTGCCTGCCTCGGGATCACCACCCGGTACGGCATCTCATTTCTGTTGCTGGTGCAGACAGTAAAGCTCGTCGCCTTCTTCCTGCTTGCGGCCCTCACCCTCAGGCTCATCCATGTCATCGCATGGTGGAACCCGGACCGGGTGAGGAAGGTCATGGAGAGCAAAGACCCTGTCGAGGAGGGAATTCGGATCGCCATCACCATTGTGTTTGTGGGCGCCCTGATCGCCTATGGCGCCGGCGTTGAGCCTATCACGGGGTCTTTCATGGCAGGGGTCATATTCACCTTTGTCTTCAGGAACAAGTCCCGGTTCGAAGAAAAAATCAACGCCCTCGGGTTCGGGTTCTTCATCCCTTTTTTCTTCATGGGAGTGGGAGCCGACTTTGACGCCCGCCTCCTTTTTTCGGCGCGGGACGTCCTGCTGGCTCTTCTGATGGCCGGGATCATCTTTGCGAGCAACCTGCCCGCTTTGTTCCTGAAGCGCTTCATGGGGCTCACGCTGAAAGAGGGTCTGCTCATGACGCTGCTGCTGTCCGCGCCTTTGTCCATGATTGTTGTCGCCGGTACGCTCGGCAGGGAAATGAGACTGATCGACGGCAGGATGGAAAATACCCTGGTGCTCTCGGCCCTCTTTGCCAGCATCGTTTACCCTTTCATTTTCCGTATGCTCGTGCGAAGGACCGTTCCGCCTGCCGGGGAATGACGCGGCGTCTGTTCATCCCGTCCTTACGCAGACAGGCATGGCTGTCCATTATCCGGTATAATGAAATAGTTATTTCCGGAAAGCGACAGAGGAGAACGTTTGTTTCAGCCTGTGCTTTTGATCGAAGACGACATGAAGATCGCGAGGGTGGTAAAGGTCTATCTCGAAGGTGCGGGGTTCCGGTTCGTGCACGCTGCAACCGGCAGGGACGGGATGGAACGGGCGGTGAAGGAACGTCCCCAGGCTGTCATACTCGATCTTATGCTGCCGGATATCACGGGCGAGGAGGTCTGCCAGGAGCTGAGGGAGATAGGCGATTTCCCGATCATCATGCTCACATCAAAGTCAACGGAGGACGAGAGGGTCGCCGGCTTCGCCCTCGGCGCCGACGACTACGTCGTCAAACCCTTCAGTCCCCGTGAACTTGTGTACCGTGTGAAGGCCGTCCTGAAGCGGGCGCAAAAAGGAGACCTCGCATCCGGGGCGCCGATGAGTTTCGAAAAAGGCCGGCTGGTAATCGACGGCCACAGCTATACCGTAATGAAGGGAGACCGCATGATAGACCTCACGCCGACTGAATTCCGGGTGCTCTTCACTCTCGCGTCCTATCCGGCAAAGGTCTTCACCCGGGAAGAACTTGTTGAAAGGGCCCTCGGCTACCAGTTTGAAGGCTACGAGAGGAGTATCGACGCACATATAAAGAACATAAGGAGAAAACTCGAGGACGACCCGAGGAACCCTTCTCTTATAATCACCATTTACGGGGTGGGATACAGGTTTTCGGGGAAAAGAGATGTTTGAGCGCCTGTGGGTGAAGTTCCTCCTGCTCCTCCTTGCCGTCTCCCTTATCGCGCTGTCTGCGGCCCTCCTCCTTCGCGAGCTCATGGTCAGGGATTTCAGGCAATATCTCGAAGGTGAGATGGAAGACAGGGTCTACTGGGTCACCGCCTCGCTGGAAAGCAATTATCAGAATTTTTCGGGCTGGAACTGGCAGAGCATTGTGGAGGACACGGTGTGGGCGCTGATGCTCGGCTTCGACGTCAAGCTCTACGACGCGAAGGGGGCGCTCGTTGTAGACACGCAGAGCGCGATCGATTCCCTTTCGCCCCTCGTGAAAAAAAGGGTCATGGCGATCTCGGAGTCGCGCACTGGGAGGGAGAGCGGCGGATACGTGCCCTATGTGCTTTTTTTGGGGGGAAAAGAAATAGGTCAGCTCCGGGTGAAGTTCCTGAGACCGAAGAAAGAGGGCGTATTCATACAGAGGTCGAACAGGCTGCTTTTGATCTCGCTGCTTGCGCTCGGGGGGATCGCGATCCTCCTCAGCGTCGTTTTTTCGAGAAAGCTGACCAACCCCATCGAAGGGCTCACCGAGGCGGCCGTGGCGATCGGTGAGGGAAACCTGAAAAGACGGGTTGTCATCGCCGGGCACGATGAAATAAGCCAGCTGGCCGGCGCCTTCAACCGGATGGCGCAATCCCTGGAGATCCAGGAATCGCTCAGAAAAAAACTTACCTCGAACGTCGCCCATGAACTCCGCACGCCGATCAGCGCGATACGGGGTGAGCTTGAAGGCATGATCGACGGGTTCATACCGGCGGACAGCGAGCACCTGCAGTCCCTGTATGCCGAAATCGGAAGACTCAGGAACATCCTTGAAGGGATTGAAGAGCTTTCCCAGGCGGAGGCAAGCGGCCTCACCCTCAGGAAACAGGAACTTGAACTTCAGCAGTTTTTGAAAAATATTGTGGACAGATTCACGAAGGTGTTTCAGGACAAGGGCGTAGGCATCGATCTGGAGTGTGACGCCGGGCTGAAGGTGAATGCCGATCCCGACAGACTGAGTCAGATCGTTATCAATCTCATCAGCAACGCACTGAAGGCCACGGGCAAGGGCGGCAAGGTGCAGGTAAGGTCGACAAAGTGGGAAGGCAAAACACTGCTGGAAGTGACAGATGACGGCGCCGGTATCAAGCCGGAAGATCTTCCCTATATCTTTGAACGGTTTTACCGGGGTGCCGGGGGAGGGCTCGGCCTCGGCCTTACCATTGTCAGGGAGCTTGCGGAGGCCCACGGCGGGAGGGTCTCAGCGTCGAGCGGATACGGCAGGGGATCCACCTTCACCGTGCTTCTCCCCTGACCGCAAAGCCGAAGAAACGGCTTACTCGCGCAAAGAAGTGCCGCACCTATCTCGTGATAGCGTTCAGCTTCAGACCGTACGAGAGGCCGCTTGATCAGGAAGACAGCTGAGATGAGGATTGTCGAGTAAACGCTTTGCGAATTGCTTCAATTCATCGATCTTGGACTTTTCAAAAAACTGAACAGCGCCGCACTGAAGGGCCATCTGCTGTTTCGCCTTGTCCTTTTCAGAACTGACCACTATTATCGGGGTTTCTTTCTTAAAGCGGGGGGGTAACGTTTTGAGCAATTCCAAGCCGTTCATCGCGGGCATGTTCAAGTCAAGGATAATAAGGCCTATGTCGCCTTCCTTTGAGACCATCTCAATAGCCTCGCTGCCGCTCCTTACGCTTAAGATCGATAAATTCATAAAACCAAACAGGACCCTATATACGTTGTGGGCAAAGTCCGAGTCATCCACGATCAATATCTTTCTCGGATAATTCATATTTCCTCCTCCCAACCACCAGTTCAGAGTTTTCCGGTTCTCTTCCCGGCTTCATTCTACCGCTCTTCCGCACTCCCGCCAATATAAAAATGAATAATTCTCAACATTCAATGAAGTCTTGTATACCCTGCACCAGGCTCCGATCAAATCCTGAATAGGGCTTATTCACCCTTTCTCTGCGTCTCTGCGTGAGATACCTTCTGTTCAATTTTTTGTGAGGATCAGCCTCTTCACAATTCTTCATAATCCTTTCGCCGTCAGTTCACAATTCTTTGTTAGGCTGATATCAACCAGGACGAAGGAGAAAGGAGACAAAGATGAAGAAAGCCGGCGGAGTATTGATAATCCTCACGGTTATATGCGGTTTTCTCTTGCTCGGATCGCAGAGGGCGGAGGCAATGAACAACGAATCGGCTGCCCTGCTCGCCGGAACGGTTGTCCTCTTCGCACCGCCGGTGATCCAGGCGATGACAGGCGGATTCGCTTATCCGGCCCCCGCCCCCCGTTTCGCCTATTATCCTCCCTATTACCGCGACAGGCCGGAAGTCGTGATTATCGACGTGGGCCATCGCCGGTACGGGCGGGAAAGGGCATACTGGAGAGGCCGGCGCGACGAGCGCAGACGCGACTACCGGAGATGGCGGGGGGATGAAGACAGGCCCTGCTACCGCGACAGATACTGATAAGACAACTCACAACGGGAAGGAGGTGGAAAAATGAGATCAGGGAATTTCGAAGCGCCCGAACAAAAGAAAGGAGACAAGAGGATGAAGACAATCACGATGGCGACGGTCCTTCTGGCGTCGCTCGCATTCGCAGGGACTGCCCTCGCGGTCCCGCCGGGGATAACCCTGGACTTCCCCAGCCCCATGGGAAAAGTAGTATTCAGCGGGAAAGTCCATGCAGACAAGGGGTTCAAGTGCAGCGACTGTCATACGAAGATCTTCCCCATGAAGAAGACGACCCTCACAATGGCCGAGATAAACGCCGGCAAGGAATGCGGGACGTGCCATAACGGGACGAAGGCGTTCAAGGCAAGCGACCCGGCGAATTGTACGAAGTGTCATAAGAAATAGTGCGCTCCCGGAGTAAAAAAGGCGGCCCAAGGGCCGCCTTTTTTTGTGGGTCCCTTCGGCGAGGCAGCCGGTGACAGGCAACGGTAATAACATTGACCTTCATAATATCAACCTCTATAATGTTGTCTGGGAACGGACAACCAGCAAGAGAGAGGAACCATCGATGAAGGAAAAGGCATTGCTCAGCCTTGGCGCAGTCGCAGCATTTTTGCTGTTGGCGATGCTGAACTGCTTCGTCCCTTATGTCGCCTCATATGGTCGCTTCTGCCGGGCCGCCGCTTTTTTCGGGCCGTCTCCTGCCTGTGCCGGCGAACAGAATGAGAGTCCTTACGGAAGCTCCCGGGGGGGGACATACGGGGAGAAGCGGCAGGTCGGCACAAAGGACGACGCAAGAAAGCTGCTCAGGGAATATTTTTCGAACAGGGACGTCACCATCGGCGAAATCAGGGAAAAGCAATACTACTTCGAGGCGGATATCATGGACATGAGCGGCAAACTTATCGACAAGGTGATCGTGGACAAGAGGACGGGCAGGATACGTTCGATATACTAAATATCTATTGACACAGCTGCCTGATTCTGCTAATTTGGTACCGAGAGGCGAGTTTAAACAGAGCTTCAAAAAAGGAGCCGTATGGTTTACTACTTGTCGATGCGGGTATCACCTCCTTTCTCCCATGCGAGATTTTCATTCACACCCATAAATAATTTTTTCTGCAATTCATCGAAAGGAGGGTTTCATGGCAGACGATTACGGTAAAAGATCCCCCGTTCCCGGCAGTCCCTATGACCGCCTGGTCCAGATGGGGGTTTCGCGAAGGGATTTCATGAAGTTCTGTGCGTCAATGGCCGCCCTGCTTGCCCTGCCGGGTTCGTTCGCGGCGAAGATCGCCGAGGCGGTCGAGACGGCGAAGAGACCGCCTCTTGTCTGGCTCGAATTCCAGGACTGTGCAGGCAACACTGAGGCGTTGCTGAGGGCCACCAAGCCTACTGTCAGGGAACTCGTGCTCAATGTGCTGTCGGTTAACTACCACGAGACGATCATGGCGCCTGCAGGCAAGCAGGCGGAAAAGTCACTCGAAGACACGGTAAAAAACCAGAAGGGAAAATATATCGCCGTGGTTGAAGGGTCCATCCCCCTCGGGGACAACGGGGTTTACTGCTGCGTCGGGGGAAGGAGCGCCATCGACATCGCCAAAGAAGTATGCGGCAATGCCATGGCAACGATCGCAGCCGGGACCTGTGCTACATACGGAGGGATTCCTGCTGCTGCGCCGAATCCCACCGGCGCGGTGAGCGTACAGAAGGCCGTACCGGGCATCAAGGTCATCAATCTTTCCGGCTGCCCGCTTAACCCGGAGAATCTGACGGCCACGGTAGTACATTTTCTCACCTTCGGAAGCCTGCCCGCAGTCGACCGGTTCGGCAGGCCGCTCTTTGCATACGGCGAGCGGATTCACGACCACTGCGAGAGAAGGGCTCATTATGATGCAGGACAGTTTGTAAGGGAGTGGGGCGATGAAGGCTCACGGCTGGGGTGGTGTCTCTATGAGATGGGCTGCAAGGGACCCAACACCTTCCTGAACTGCCCGGTAGTCAAATATAATGAGCGGACAAGCTGGCCTGTTCAGGCGGGGCACGGGTGCGTCGGCTGCTCTGAGCCGGCCTTCTGGGATACGATGACCCCATTTTACAGAAGACTCCCGAAGGTCCCTGGATTCGGCGTCGAGACGACCGCCGACAAGATCGGCATCGGGGTCGCGGCAGTGGCTGCCGCCGGAGTGGCCGCTCACAGGATCGCACGGGCGGTAAAGGGAACGGATAAAGAAGGCACGGAAGAAGAGAAAAAATAAACCGAAAGGAGAACGGGCATCATGGCGAAAGTGGTCGTAGATCCGATAACAAGGATTGAAGGGCACCTCAGAATCGAGGCGCAGGTCGAAGGGGGAAAGGTGGCGGACGCCTGGTCCTCAAGCACGATGTTCCGGGGCATAGAGATCATACTAAAGGGCCGCGATCCGAGGGATGCATGGCTATTCGCCCAGCGAATATGAGGCGTTTGAACAACGGTTCACGCCAACAGCTCCGTGAGAGCTGTAGAAAATGCACTCGGCATCACCATTCCTGACAACGCGCGGCTGATCAGGAACCTCATTCAGGGTATACAGTACGTACAGGACCATGTAATACACTTCTATCACCTGCACGCCCTTGACTGGGTGGACATCGTCAGCGCCTTGAAGGCGGACCCCGCGAAGACCTCTTCGCTTGCCCAGTCGATCTCGGACTGGCCGAAATCGAGCGCTACTTATTTCAAGGAGATACAAAACAAGCTGAAGACCTTCGTGGAAAGCGGTCAGCTCGGAATCTTCGCCAACGCCTATTGGGGGCACCCGGCGTACAAGCTGCCTCCCGAGGCAAACCTGATGGCAGCCGCCCACTACCTCGAGGCCCTCGACTGGCAGAAGGATGTCATCACGATCCAGGCGCTGTTAGGGAGCAAGAACCCGCATGTCCAGACG
Organism: Thermodesulfovibrionales bacterium; assembly: GCA_046704045.1. Classification (GTDB taxonomy): domain Bacteria; phylum Nitrospirota; class Thermodesulfovibrionia; order Thermodesulfovibrionales; family UBA6898; genus JAWOKY01. Next base: position 19,835 of record JBJKSM010000200.1, read on the forward strand.
TATCTGGTCGGCGGGATGGCTCTGCCCATAGACCCCAACAGCGAAAACGCCTTCAACGCAGGCAGCATCGCGTTCATCGCCGAGGTCTCGAAGAAGGCGCGGGCATTTGTGGAACAGGTCTATATCCCCGACCTGCTCGCGATCGCCTCTTTTTACAAGGAATGGGCGGGATACGGGGCCGGCGTCGGCAATTACCTCGCCTACGGCGAGTTCCCCAATGACACCGTTTCTAATACGGCAAATCTCTGGCTGCCGAGGGGGATCATCAAAAACAGGGACCTCGGCAAGGTCCATCCGGTGGACCATATGAAGATCACCGAATACGTCACGCACTCATGGTATGAATACGGCGAGGGCAACGACAAGTCGAAACATCCATGGGACGGGGAGACGCGCTACAAATACACGGGGCCTCAGCCTCCCTACGAGCATCTCGAAACCGACAAGAAATACACCTGGCTCAAGGCGCCGCGCTATGACAATATGCCTATGGAGGTCGGCCCTCTCTCGCGCATGCTGGTCGCCTATGCCTCGGGGCATAAGAGGGTCAAGGAGGTCATCGGTATGGTCCTGACCAAACTCAACGTGGGTCCCGAGGCCCTTTTCTCGACCCTGGGAAGGGTCGCGGCCCGGGGAGTCGAGACGCTCGTCACCGTGGAGAAGATGAGCGACTGGCTCGACGAGCTGACCGCGAATATCAAAAACGGCGACCTGCGGGTTCACGTAGGAAGCATGTGGGACCCGTCGAAATGGCCGAAGGAGGCAAAAGGCTACAGCTTCGACGAGGCCCCGAGGGGGGCGCTCGGGCATTGGGTCAAGATCAAGGACCAAAAGATAGAAAACTACCAGTGTGTCGTACCGAGCACATGGAACGGCTCCCCCAGAGACGCCTCGGGACAGAGAGGACCTTACGAGGCATCCCTGATGGGAACGCCGGTCGCCGAGGAGGGAAAACCGGTGGAAATACTTCGCACGGTCCACTCGTTCGATCCCTGCATGGCCTGCGCGGTCCATGTCCTGGACGCCGGAAGAAAAAGGGTGGCTAAGATTCGCATAGTGTAAGAGCAGCAAGGAGGGAGACATGCAGAAGAAGATCTATGTTTGGGAAACGCCGGTAAGGGTTACACACTGGCTTAACGCCCTGTGCATCGTGGTTCTTGCATTCACCGGCCTGTATATCGGCCATCCCTTCATCACCGGAACCGGCGACGACCAGTACATCATGGGATGGGACAGGTTCATCCATTATGTGGCAGCATACGTGTTTGTAGTGAGCATCGCCGTCCGCGTCTACTGGTCTTTTGCGGGCAACCGATACGCCTCGTGGAAGGCCTATTTCCCTTTCAGCGCGGAGCGGCTTAAAGGAATGCTCGGGAACATTCTTTTCTATTCTCTCGTAAAGAAGAAACCGGTGGCGGAGCCCGGACATACCCCTCTCGCAGGACTAACCTATCTGCTGGTTTTCCTGATGTACGTTGTCCAGGTGATCACCGGTTTCGCACTCTACTCCCTGTACGAACCGGGAGGTGCCATGCACTCGGTCTTCGGGTGGTGGTTTTCGTTGTTCACCATCCCTTCGACGAGGCTCATCCATCACATAATCATGTGGCTTATGTTGTACTTCGTCATTATCCACGTCTATATCGCCCTCTTCCTGAGCAAGACGGAGAAGAACGGGCTGATCGGGAGCATCTTTGACGGATACAAGTTCATGGAGGGCGAAAAGGCGGAATGACATGCTCGCTATGACCGGCACCGGATGCGCTTCGGCGCCTCCGGTGCCGATCCCGCTGCTGCCGGGACTTCCGTATCCACCGGATGGTAAATATTCCGCCCGCCCTGTGCATGCACGATTTTGCGTGATTATATACTTGACACAAGGCAGCCTTTCAGGTACAATGAAACCATGGAAAGCTACTTCGCATTAGATTTGTTAGATTTCGCCTTCTTCTCGGCGATCTCTTCCACGTGTTTCTTCATGTGCTTCAGGGCATCGGGATGGAAGACACAGGAAATCGCTTCTTCGGTTGTCATGTCTTTGGGATGCTTTTTACATTTGTCTTTCATAAAGGAGGTCTCCTATGGAAACTAACCTTGTTAATCTCATTCAGCGTTACAGCGATGAAGATAAGTGCCGTAGCTACCTTGAAGCCCTGAAATGGCAGGAAGGCGTTAAATGCCCTCGGTGCGGCTCTTCTAAGGTTTCCCATATCGTAAAGCGCAACCAATATGACTGTGATGAGTGCCGCTATCAGTTCTCGGTCACTGCCGGGACGATCTTCCATGATTCCCATTTGCCGCTGTGGAAGTGGTTTCTTGCCGTCTATCTCATGACTGAATCTAAGAAGGGTATTTCTGCCAACCAGTTGAAGCGTAGTCTTGCGGTCAGTTATAAGACGGCATGGTATCTCTGCCACCGCATCCGCAAGGCCATAGAAGAAGCGAAGGTGAAGCCTCAACTTACTGGTACGGTTGAAGTGGATGAAACTTATGTCGGCGGCAAATACGACAAGCGCCGGAAGAAAGGGCCATGGGAAAAACAGGCTGTCGTCGGGCTCCTTCAGAGAGACGGCACGTTTGAGGCGAGAACGATCCGCACACCGAGCAAGAAGGTTCTCACGGGGATCGTAAGGGATCGCGTAAACAAAGATGCTACCGTGATGACTGATGAACTCAGGGCTTACAAATCGCTCAACAAAACGCATAACCATGAAAGCGTCAACCATAGCGAAGAAGAATGGGTGCGCGGCGATGTCCACACCAATGGCGTAGAAAGCGCATGGTCTTTGTTCAAGCGCTCCATCGTTGGTTCCTATCATCAAATCAGCACCAAACATATGGACAAATACCTTGATGAATTTGAATGGAGATTCAACGGGCGCGACAATCCATATCTCTTCCGAGATACACTTATCCGGTTGCTCAATGCGCCTAAAATGGAGTTTAAAGAACTCATAGAGAAAAGTGCCTAATGAGTCGCACCAATGTTTACCCGCCACACATGAGAACCGGCAGAAGGAAGTTTCGTTTCCTTTAATATGGCTCCCTGGGGAATACCACAAAAATATGTGCCTTCTATTGTATCGCCATCTCGCTTCCCCAAATAAATACAGTCAAGTTGATTTCGAGAATGATATTTCTCTAATGCGACATCAGCCCCCGTGTCAGCTGTTACAATACATTTTGACGGAATAATATTTTTCCCGCATTTGAGATCACACTCAAATTCCTTTTTTATTGTCTCGATATCCCATGTGCCGATACAATCTCCGAAATGGAGTCCTTCTGTTTCCCGCCACGTTTGCGGATAGTGTTCCTTTCCAGTTCTATTTATTATTTCTCTTTTTCCAATCCAAGATAGAGACCATGAAAGACCACCCACAATGACAAGCATTAAGACCAACATTACGACAAGACGGTAGATAACTTTCCTTTGAGTGAAAGATACCCAAAACACGGACATGACACCCAGGATGCCGGAGGCCGCGATGAAGCATAGTTTTGCATAAAAGAATTCAGGAGGGGTATAGCCCACCATGTTAAATCCCACCCCAGCCAATGCGGGCACAACAATGCTCGTAATCGTCCATCCTGTTTTCATATAAAATAACAATACTCAATTTAATTCTCCTGTGTCAAGTGAATAATCACGCGATTTTGTCCTTTCCATCATCGGGATCCCGAACTATAATGGATGTATGCGTCTGTCGCATAGAAAATCGGCGCGGTACTATCTGACTTGTGATTAAGGGAATACCTCGGTGAAAGAGAGAATCAACATCATAGGAGCCGGGCCTGCCGGATTGACGGCAGCAATCGTCCTTGCGCGGCACGGGTACGCGGTAAAGGTATACGAGATGGCTCCGGATGTGGGTCACCGCCTGAACGGCGATTTTCAGGGACTTGAAAACTGGAGTTCTGAAGATGAAGTCGCGGTTGTGCTGGGGGAACTGGGGATAGAACAGAATTTCCTCTTCGCACCTTATTACGGGGGAACAGTTTACACTCCCCTTACGCAGTTCTCGGAGATAACATCGGGCAGGCCGATCTTCTACCTGGTCAAAAGAGGCCCGATGCCGGGCGCGCTTGATGCCGGCCTGAAAGAGCAGGCTCTTGCATCGGGGGCCGAGATCCTGTTCAACCGCCGGGCAGACGCGGATGCCCTGGACGGGAAGACGATCGTCGCTGCCGGTCCCATGGGGTTCAACGCGGTCGCTTCAGGCAGCACCTTCGATACGGACATGAGCGACCACGCAGCCCTTGTCTTTCACGATACGATCGCACCGAAAGGCTATGCCTACCTCCTCGTGAACAACGGCCGTGGAACAATGGCCACAGTCCTGTACAGAGAACACCGGCAGGCGAACGAATGTTTTTCGAAGACGTCGCAGTTTTTCAGGGATCATTTGGGCCTGAACATCAGGAACGAAAAGAAATTCGGCAGCTACGGAAATTTTTTTCTCAGCAACACGCAGGTCCTGCACGACAGCTTATATGTCGGAGAGGCCGCAGGGTTCCAGGACTGCCTCTGGGGCTTCGGAATGAGGTACGCCGTCGTCTCGGGGTACCTGGCGGCAAAGAGCGTCATTGACGGTTCAGATTACGACGCCCTGTGGAAAGGCAGGCTGAAGGGAATGCTCGAAACCTCTCTCATAAACAGATACCTCTTCGAACGGTGGGGCCACCGGGGTTACAGATACCTCGCAAAAAAAATTTCCTCCGGAAATCCCTGCGAATTTCTCAGGAGGCACTATAACTACTCTTTCTTCAAGCACTTTCTTCTGCCGTTTGCGGAAAGGGCCTATAGAGGACAACAACGCCGGCAGGCGGCGTTCACAGGCAAAGAAGACGCCGAGCGTTCCCGTTCGCTGCAATCATTGTCGGGAGAAAGGGAGTCTTAAGCAGGAGGTCCTCAATCCTGTTCCGGAGGCGGCGCAGGGGGGCACCTGGGAACAAGGACGGTCCGGAGCGATGAACGTGCGTGGCGCGCCTGAGAGGATTCGAACCTCCGACCCTCGGCTCCGGAGGCCGATGCTCTAATCCGCTGAGCTACAGGCGCATTTACCTCTATATTTTCCACAAATCATCCCGCAAAATCAATAATCAATCTCCTCACTCTCCTGATGGAACGCATCACGACTTGCAGAGCCATAAGAAGGGTGATAGGATGTTCATAGGCCCGAAGCCGTATCGTACAACTCTCCTCTGTTTTTAAGGCGTCGCAGCACGGGATGCTTCATCCCGAAAAAATTCGCTGACGGAGAAAATATATGAAGGCGATAACCGTTATTCCCGGAACCGCGAACCTCCGGCTGGCAGACCGGCCGGAACCTTCAGTGGCGGCCCCCGATGAAGTGAAGGTGGAGGTACTGCGCGTCGGCATCTGCGGTACCGACAGGGAAGAGGCATCGGGCGGACGGGCGGATGCGCCCGAAGGAAGAAAAGACCTCGTGATCGGGCATGAGATGCTCGGCCGCGTCGTTGAGACCGGCAGCAGCGTCACGCGGGTTAAGACCGGCGATTACTGTGTCTTCACTGTGCGCCGCGGATGCGGTAAGTGCCTGTCGTGCAGGATGAACCGATCGGACATGTGCACCACCGGCGAATACGGCGAGCGCGGGATCAAGGGACTTGACGGGTACGAGACCGAATTCGTCGTCGACAGGGAGATGTACGCGGTCCATGTACCTGCGCAGCTTGAGCCTGTCGGAGTTCTCACAGAGCCCCTTTCGATCGCAGAGAAGGCGATCGACGAGGCGGTGAAGATCCAGCTGACGCGTCTGCCGGACGCCCCCGCCCACCCGCTCTGGCTCAACGGAAGGCGATGCCTCGTGGCCGGGATCGGTCCCGTCGGACTGCTTGCTGCCATGGCTCTTCGTCTGAGGGGGGCCGATGTCTACGGGACTGATATTGTCGACCACGATACCGCGAGGCCCCGGTGGCTGGAAGCGATAGGGGGGAAATACGTGGACGGCAGGAAGGTGCCTTCGAACCGCGTACAACAGGAACTCGGCCCCATGGACCTCATCTTCGAGGCCACCGGTGTTGCCTCTCTGGAATTCAACCTCCTCGACGCACTGGCCCAAAACGGCATTTACGTGCTTACCGGAATCCCGGGAGGAAGTCGTCCCCTTCAGATCCAGGGGGCCGAGCTGATCCGCAGGCTCGTGCTCGGCAACCAGGCGATGATAGGGAGCGTCAACGCCTCGCGGGATCATTTCCAGATGGCGGTCGACGACCTTCTGAACGCTACGCTCATGTGGGGAAACCATATCGAGGGGCTCATCACCCATCGTCACCGCCATACTGAATTTACCGGCGCCCTCGGACATCAGGGCCCCGGCGAGATAAAAGTGGTAATCGAATGGAAATCCACGGGTGAAAAATCATGACAGAATTCTCATTCGCGCCGGGATGGCCCGGCTCCGAGCCCCGCTGGACATCGAGCGCAAAAAGCGGTTTGGGCGCTTCGCTGAGCCCCACGAGCCGTGTCTGGTTCACGATAAGCCACGGCATCTTCAACGAGATATATTACCCGCGTCTCGATCTGGCATGCACACGCGACATGGGCCTCATAATAACGGACGGCAGAGATTATTTTTCCGAGGAAAAGCGCCATGCCGCCTCTTCGGTTTCATACCTGTCGGAAGGTGTCCCTGCGTACAGCATCGTCAATACCTGCAAACAGGGACGATACCGTATCGAAAAGGAAATCGTCTCCGACCCGGCGAGGGACGCTGTGCTCCAGCAGACTTTTTTCACGCCTCTCAAGGGCGGTCTGGAGGACTATTTCGTCCACGTGCTTCTGAGCCCGCATCTCGGCAACAGGGGAAGCGGCAACACCGCGTGGATCGGAGCCTACAAGGGCGTGCCCATGCTCTTCGCGGAGCGCGACACGTTCGCTCTCGCCCTTGCCTGCTCAGCTCCATGGGGAAGGTGCTCGGCCGGATTCGTCGGCTTTTCCGATGGGTGGCGCGACCTCATGGAGCACAAACGGATGACCGGGACATACGGGAGGGCGGAGAACGGGAATGTGGCCCTTACAGCGGAGATAGATATCGTCTCATGCAAAGGCGGCTTTCTGCTTACACTCGGCTTCGGCAGAAATGCCGCCGAGGCGGGCAACCGCGCCCTGGCAAGCCTTCTCGACGGCTTCGACGCTGCGCGAGATGAATACATCCGTCAGTGGGCGGCATGGCAGCGGACACTCGCCCTCAACGGGGGTACAAAGACCGCGGGCCGCGATCTCTGCCGCGTGAGCACGGCGGTCCTCAGAACGCACGAGGCGAACGACTTCCCGGGCGGTACGATCGCAAGCCTCGCAATTCCCTGGGGCTCGGCAAAAGGGGATGAAGACCTCGGCGGGTATCACCTTGTCTGGCCGCGCGACCTTGCAGAGGCTGCAGGAGGACTACTTGCGGCGGGCGCCATGAATGACATGCACCGCGTGCTCTGCTATCTCCAGACAACGCAGGAAGATGACGGACACTGGCCACAGAACATGTGGCTCGACGGGACGCCATATTGGCCGGGAATCCAGATGGACGAAACCGCGTTCCCAATCCTCCTCGTCGATCTGGCCCGGCGCGAACACGCCCTATCCCGCGGTGACCTTGAGAGGTTCAGACGGATGGTGATGAAGGCGGCGGCCTTTATCATGCGCAGCGGGCCGGCGACCCCGCAGGACCGCTGGGAGGAAGACCCGGGGTTTTCCCCTTTTACGCTGGCCGTCGAGATCGCCGCGCTGCTTGCCGCCGCCGACATCGCTGAACTGAACAACGAAAAAGAGGCCGCCGCCTTTCTCCGCGAGACTGCCGATGCCTGGAATTCAGCGATCGAGCGCTGGGTCTATGTGCGGGGAACAGACCTTGCGAAGAGGGCAGGCGCGGACGGCTACTATGTGAGGATAGCCCCTCCCGAAACTTCAGACGCTCCAACCCCGTCAGGCGGTTTCGTCGCGATAAAGAACAGACCCGCCGGCCAGAGCCGCGAACCCGCAGCCGAAATCGTGAGCCCCGATGCCCTCGCACTGGTGCGCTTCGGCCTGCGCGCGCCCGACGACCCGCGAATCATCAATACGGTAAAGGTGATCGATGCACTTCTGAAGGTAGAGACGCCCTTCGGCCCCGCATGGCATCGCTACAATTCCGACGGATACGGGGAGCACGAAGACGGCTCGCCGTTTGACGGCGACGGCACCGGACGGCTCTGGCCGCTTCTGACCGGAGAGCGCGCCCATTACGAACTTGCCGCAGGCAACAGGGAAGAGGCCGGGAGGCTGTTGAAGGTGATGGCCGCTTTCGCCAACGAGGGGGGCATGATCCCGGAGCAGGTATGGGACTCCCGCGACGTCCCTGAACGCGAGCTCTTCTTCGGCAGGCCTTCCGGGTCGGCAATGCCTCTTGTCTGGGCGCATGCCGAGTATATCAAGCTCGTCCGCTCGCTCCGCAACGGCCGCGTCTTCGATACCCCTCCGCAAACTGTGGAGCGTTATATAAAGAACGGGACGGAATCCATGCTCACAATCTGGAGGTTCAACCACAAGTGCCGGACAATGCCGGCAGGCAGGACCCTCCGGATCGAAGTGCTTTCCCGTGCAGTTGTCCATTGGAGCCGGGACGGTTGGCAGAAATCGACGGATACCGAGACAAGGGACACCGGGCTCGGGCTCCACTATGTCGATCTCCCCGGAGCGGAAACTTCTTCCGGCAGCTCGGTTTTCTTTACATTCTACTGGCCTGATGCGGGCAAGTGGGAAGGGCAGGATTTCGGGGTTTCGATAAGGTGATCCGCTGCCGAAGTTCTATTGACACACGGGAATATGATGCTATGATGGATAAAAAGATTTTGTCTGGCATCGAAAGATAACCGAAAGGTCGGTCAATGAACGAACAACCGAAAACGCAGGCCGAAGAAGGCGCTTCGCGACGCGGGTTTTTCAAAATCGCCATAAGCACCCTCGGCGCCCTCTATGCACTGGTCCTCGGGATCCCTTTCCTGCGCACGATCATCAGCTCGGCGCCGCTGAAAAAATTGTCGTTTACCGAGGCGGGAAATTTCAACTCTCTTCCGGTCGGACAGCCGACGGGCCTGAATTTCGAGATGCGGTCTGCAGACGCCTACCTCAGTCAGGAGGTCACGCGTTCGGTATGGGTCATCAAGCACTCGGACACCGAAGCGACGGTTTTTTCTCCCATCTGTCCGCATCTGGGATGCCACTACAAGTGGGACCCGCAGACAAGGCATTTCGAATGTCCGTGCCACGGCAGCGTATTTACGATCGCCGGCAAGGTGATCGGCGGTCCTGCACCCCGTCCCCTCGACACGCTTCCCCACAGGATAGAGAACGGCAAGCTTTATGTCGAATGGGAGCGGTTTCAGGTCGGCATACCCGAAAAGGTGCGGGTGTAGGAGGACACATGTCGTGGCTCTGGAAATGGTTCACCGATCGATGGCCCTTCTATCAGCTCAGGGACCTGCTTTTGAAAGAAGACATCCCCGGCGGAGCGAGTTTCGCCTACACGCTCGGCACTTCCCTCCTGATGGTCTTTACGCTGCAGGCGGTGACCGGCATCCTGCAGCTCTTCTACTATGTGCCTACGATAGATCATGCTTATGACAGCGTAAGTTACCTTCGCACGGAAGTGCCCTTCGGGTGGCTGATACACAACATGCATTACTGGGGCGCACAGGCGATGGTGCTCATCGTCGCCCTCCACATGGCGCGGGTCTACATATGGGGGGCGTACAAGAAAACTCCCCTGACGTGGTTCATCGGAATCGCACTCGTTTTTACGGTCATGGCCCTCAGTTTCACCGGTGCGCCGCTGATCTGGGACCAGAAGGGCTACTGGGCGGGAGAAGTGGGAAGCAGCATAGCCGGGGAGGTTCCGGTAGCCGGAGATATCCTCAAGATCATCCTCAGGGGAAGCGAAGTCATGGGACAGCTTGCCCTTTCACGGTTCTTCGTCTTTCATATCGGCATTTTTGTGCCGCTCATGGCGCTCCTTATCGGCGCGCACATGGCGTCGTTCCGGACCTCCGGCGTCGGCGGTCCATGGTCGGAAGAAAAAAGAAAAAAAGTCGGTCCGCTCTGGCCCGACCAGATATTCAAGGACATGGTGACGGCGACGGTCGTATTCCTGGCGTTGATCGCGCTTGCAGTATTCGCCCCCGTGCCCTTTGCGGGGTCCGCCGACACGCTGAATATCTCGTACGTGCCGAAGCCCGAATGGAACTTTCTCTTCGTATATCAGGCCCTCAAATATTTCAAGGGGCCCTTCGAGCCCATCGGCGCAGGCGGCCTGCCGGTTGCATTCCTTCTGCCGCTGCTCCTCGTTCCCCTGATCGACAGAAACCCCGAAAGAAACCCGTTCCGCCGTCCTGTTGCCATGACCTGCCTGGCCTTGTATGCGGGCCTCATCCTCACGCTTACCATTGTCGGCCATCTCAGTCCCGGATTTGCCCAAATGCCGGTTACCAAGAAAGCGAAGCAGGAAAAGGTCCGGGTGTCTCCCGAGGTAAAGCTGGGCGAAGAACTCTTCCGGTCCAACGGATGTCTCAACTGCCACAAAGTCCATGGCAAAGGCGGATCGGTAGGTCCCGAGCTCTCGGGAGAAACGTTGAAGGGCAAGAGCCGGCAGTGGCTCATCGAGCAGATCACGAATTCAAAGGCACACTTCCCGGCCGGGGGGCCTGTTACCGGCATGACCGCCTTCACAAACCTGAGCAGGGGACAGCTCAACGACATCGCATCCTATTTGATGAGCCTCAGCGGCGCACCCGCTCCGGCACAGAATGGCGGAGAACAAAAGCAGTCCCCCTCCATAGAAAAAGGGAAGCAGGTCTTCCAATCAAAGGGATGCCTCGGCTGCCATAGGGTCAACGGCCAGGGCGGCTCTATCGGCCCGGAGCTGTCGGGCAGTACGCTCAGCGGCAGGAGCAGAAACTGGCTCAAAGATCAGATCACTGATCCAAAGTCACACTTTCCCCATACGGTCATGCCCGCATTTACGGGCTTGAGCAAGGAACAGCTCGGCAACCTGGTCGCCTATCTCACGAGTCTGGTAAGCGGCGGCCCGGCCGCCGCACCGGCCCAGGGCGTCAAGAGCACTCAAGGCATGAAGCAGAAATCGGCTGCCCCGGCGGCAGGTCCGCCGGCTGTCCCATCCGAAGCGAAGTCTCTTGAAGAACCGGCCGGCAAGGCCGCCCTCATAATAGGCAGCGCGGAAAACGGCACCGATCTCTTCAAGGCGCAGTGCGTCTCATGTCACGGGGCCGAAGGGAAAGACAATATCCCGAACCCGGGATCGGATGACGGCACCGTGCCTCCGCTCAACCCGATAGACCGGGCGCTCTACAATACCGACCCGAAGGTATTCGCAGAGAATATCGACAAGATCATCCAGCACGGGTCGATGCCGTCCGGACCCCATCCGGCCCTTCACATGCCCGCATGGGGCGATACCAAGTCCCTGACCCAGCAGGAAATAGCAAACCTTGAGGCATACATCATGAAACTCAACGGCGTCGACAGGGGCAAGCTGCTGCACCCGGGCATGGAGCCGTTCGATTTCTTCGTCCTCGTGATCGCGGTCTTTGTCATCGCGGCCCTGATACTCGGCGGCCTGCGGTCGCGAAGAAAGACTACCTGATCTGACCGCGCAGTTCTCCGCCGGGATTCTGTTCGGTGTGGACGACGACATAGGCGTCGCCTGAATCGATTTTCCTTATCAGGTCCCTCATAGGCTTGCCGCTCAGCGGACCGAAGAAATCCCCGGACGTTATCGTCCCTTCGGAAAGTGTGCCGCTGAAGGCCCCCTTCTTTTCAGGGCCGTGGAAGAGGAAGACCGCGGGAGGACCGTTCTCGCCTTTTTTCCCGATATGGATATGCGCGGCGGTGATGTTTTTGATCCCGGATACGGTCAGTTTGAATGAGAGTGCTTTGCCCTCCATGCCGAGATGAAAGGCAGCTTCTCCTTCGGCCATGGTTTTCACCGGGGGAACGATTTGCCCTCCTGAAAGCATCGCCTTGAAATCGGTGTGTGCAGCCGTTGCCGTGACAGCCCAGACAGCCAAAGCAACAAAGGGGAAGAGATACATCGCGATCTTTTTCATACCGTCTCCTTTCTTTTTTGAACAGGCATTGACAACTCTAAAACGCGGGATGCGCTTAGCGGAAACCTTTTATTCATACTTATCACATTCCCCGAAGGTCTGCAACAGATTTCGGCGCGAAACTGCCGGTAAAGTGCGTTTTACTTCCCTTTTTGCCGGACTCGGGATTCGGGAAAAGGATATGTTATTATTAGTGGAGCGGCGCCGTCAGCCGGGCGGCGCGACGTCGGATTTATTCGAGGATACGGTGTCATGAAAACAGTTCTTAAGACATTCCTTCTCGTGGTCTTTCTCTTTGCCTGGTCCATGCCGGTTTTTTCCGCAGGTGCGTCGTCGTGGAGCGATTCGCTCTACAGAAAGTATTCGTGCCGCGAGTTCAAGTCATTTGCCCCTGCAGGCAGGCATATCGATTTCGCTCACATAGACTATCCCCTTCTGAACGCAGCCATTTTTTTTGCCACCAACTGCGCGCGCATAAAGCACGGGATGTCCCCTCTTGTCCATTCGAGGGCGCTCGAAAAGGCGGCATTTCTCCATTCGAAGGACATGGTTAAGGATGATTTCTTCAGCCATGAGAACCCGTATAAGCCCCTGAAAAGGTCACCCTTCGAACGGATGGCCGCTGTCGGCGTAGTGAGGGGCGACATGGCCGAAAATATCGCTATCGATTTCGGAATACGATATAAATCAGGCAATCCGGTCGTCCCGCCGAGCAACGGGGAAGGGGTCTTCAGGGACCCCGACAGCGGACGCGCCATACCGGCCCACACTTACAACAGCCTTGCCGCATCGCTGGTCGAAGACTGGATGCGGTCGGAAAGACACAGGGCCAACATACTCAACCGCAATCTCAAATATCTCGGCAGCGGGGCCTTCCACTTTAGGGACCGGGACTTTTACGGGATTGACACCTTCAAGGTCACCCAGGACTTCGCATCGGATGTTCCCGATTAACGGCGAAAGGCCGATGCCGGGGGAGGGAACGGCTGACTACAGCGGTTTTTCGTAGATCCGGTACTTCTTGTACAACTTCCCGCCGAAGATTCCGATAGTCCTCTGCACGTGCACGTTTTCTTCGAGTATCCATGAGAACTCGACCCTTCTGTAGCCGCCTCTTTTCAGGGCCGGGAACACCTTCCGGAACATAAGCGCCTCCACGCCCTTGTTGCGGTAGTCCTTCCTGATGCCAAGGAGCAGCGCTCTTGAGTCATCGATCTTCCGGGAATAGTAGAGAGCCTTCAGGATGCTTAGGGGATTGAGGCTGGCGTTCATTTTTTTCAGGACCCTGTTGAAGTCCGGCACGATCCCGAAGAATCCCACCGGGACTCCGTCCTTTTCGGCGATGGCGGTAAGCCCGGGAACGATGATCTGCTTCAGCCTTCCGGCGCTGTATCGCAGTTCCTCGTCCGTCATGGGAACGAAGCCCCAGTTTTCCCCCCATGCGGAATGATATACCTCTTTGAATATCATCATGTCGTCGAGGAACCTCTTCATGTCGATATGACGTGAGGTGATTCCTCTTTTTTCTACGATATCCGCCACCCTGAGGACCTTCTCGGGAAGCTCCTCCTGCATCTCATGAATGTAGGCATAAAGGTCCTTCACCTTGTTCAGTCCGCACTCTTCGGACAGCTCGTTATAAAAAGGCGGGTTGTAGGGCATCATGATCATGGGGGGTTCCTGAAACCCCTCAAGGAGGAACCCGCATTCCTCGTTCGTCGAGAAATTCATCGGCCCTCTCATCCTCTCCATGCCCTTTTCC
>JBJKSM010000201.1:0-37461 GCA_046704045.1 Thermodesulfovibrionales bacterium
CCGCCGGCTTCCTTCAGATTCCATCTCGCGATGGACACCCTTGCCTTTGGCTAACGGTCGGCGCTATCAACCTCCGTAGCGGACTTCCACCGCCAAGCATGCGCCCGTGCCGGGCGCACAAAAAAGGGGCGACATGATCGCCCCTCGGGAAGTCTCTTAAGACTGTTTACATCTCTGTAAGCGTAACCGCGCCGGAAGGACATACGCTCGTGCAGGTCTGGCAGCCCTCGCAGTCGCCTGCTCTGGCAGCTGAAGCCTTGCCGTCAACCATGTCGAAGACGCTCACCGGACAGTTGTTGGAGCACTCTTCGCACCCTTCGCATTTCGAAGCATCAACTGATACTAAATACATTGTAATTCCTCCTTAGAAGTTTATTATCCGAAAAAACGAACTTTTATAATTATAAACAAAAACCTATATTAAATTCACCTTCTTTTTTAGTGACCTCCCTCGCCGGCCGTTTCCTTGACAGCAATCGCTACCTTGTAAAGAACCGTAAGAACAAGGGCCCCTATTGCGTAGACACCGATGGTAATCGCCAGCTCAGGCACCGTTGGAGAATACTCGGTTATCCTTTCGAACGGATTGGGGATAAAACCGCCGACAACGAGGCCCATTCCCTTATCGATCCAGGCCGAGATAAACACCGCAACAAGGGCCACCGGCAGTATGGTCTCGTTCTTCCTCGTCTGAGGCACTACAAGAAGACCTATTCCAACGAAGGCGAGCACCGCTGCGGTCCACATCCAGGGAACAAGCACGTTATGTCCGTCAATGCCCATGAAGAGATACTCAAGCGGGCCCAGATGCCCCGGGATGCCGCTGTAAAGGGAGGTAAAGACCTCGAGCAGGAAGAAAAAGACGTTTGCTATCATCGCGTAGGCAACAGTCTTTGCAAGCGCCTGAATGGCTTCGGTGCCGGCGTCGAGCTTGCTCACCCTTCTTACAAACATGCAAAGAAGGATGAGAAGCGCCGGTCCGGCAGCGAATGCCGAAGACAGGAACCGGGCTGCCATTATCGCGGTAAGCCAGAGGTGTCTCGCCGGCAGACCGGCATAAAGAAAGGCGGTAACGGTGTGAATGCTAACTGCCCAGGGGACCGACAGATAGATCAGCGGCTTCACCCACTTGGGCGCCGGCACCCCCTTGCGCTCGGCCCCGAGCGTCGTCCACCCGATGACAATGTTAAGCAGAAGGTATCCGGTCAGCACAGTAGCATCCCAGAACATGACCGAATGAGGCTGTGCATGTATGATAACGTTCATGACACGCATCGGCTGCCCCATGTCGACCATTATAAAGAGCATGCACATAACGACCGAAGATACGGCGAGAAACTCGCCGAGTATGACGATCTTGCTGTACTTTTTGTAATTGTGCAGGTAATAAGGGATCACCAGCATAACCGCCGAGGCCGCGACACCGACAAGAAAGGTAAACTGGGCGATATAAAAACCCCATGAGACGTCCCTGCTCATGCCGGTAATGCCCAAGCCGTTCTTCAGCTGGCCAAGATAGTTGAGGAACCCTATCCCGATGATCACGAGAAGCACCACAATCCAGGTCCAGTATTTCTTGCTTCCGATAAGCGCTTTCTCAAACATTCTCAGCACCTCCTATTAAATAGTGCACGCTCGGTCTCGTTCCGAGTTCCGGCTTGCGGCTAATGTTGAACCGCTTGCCAAGGGCCTTTCGCACGTCAGAGTTCGGGTCGGCGAGATCGCCAAAGATAATAGCGCCTTCGGATGCCTCGACGCAGGCTGGCTTAAGCCCCTTGACGAGCCGTTCGGTACAGAAGGTGCATTTTTCGACAACACCGATCGTCCTCGTAGGGTAAGCCGGATCAACCTTCTTCAGCGCAAGCCTCGGGTCTTTCCAGTTGAAGCTCCTGGAGCCATAGGGACAGGCTGCCATGCAGAACCTGCACCCTATGCATCGGTGCTCGTCCTGCATAACGATACCGTCCGGCCTTCTGAAGGTTGCCCCTGTCGGACAGACCCTTACGCAGGGCGGGTTGTCACAGTGATTGCAGAGGAGAAGGAAGGGTTTATCCTTGATCGCCTCAGGCATATAGGGGTTGTCGGTATCGGGAAATGAATGTTCATAATCGTCCGTCCAGATCCATTTGACCTCGTGCTTCTTATCATGCCAATCAGGTACGTTATGTATGCTGTGGCAGGCGTGAATGCATTTCTGGTAAAGCTCGGGGTTGTTGAACTTGCTCATGTCTATGACCATTCCCCACCTCTTGCCCTTCAGGGCGGTTGGGGTCTGGAAGACAGAAGAAGCGTCCGCCGGATTCTCCGGGACAGACTGAGCCCTCAGCTTGTCGACAGTTGTCAGGCCCCCGATGCCCAGTACCGTGGAGATTCCGGCTAATTTTATGAATTGTCTTCTGTTCATGCTCATGACTCCTTCTCCTTCGGTGTGAATTGCAGCTTGGATGTGAATGGCTCCTTCGGTGTGAAATGGCAATCCCAGCAGTAAGGATGGACGCCCATGTAGGTATGGCACTTGTCGCAGAATTCTTTCCTGTTCGAATGGCACTTAAGGCATGTGTTCTGGAGACTGATGTAATATTTCTGCCCGTTCATTCCCACAAAGGTCCTGTCCATGCCCCGCACGGCTTGGTCTCTCCATTCGTTTAGAAGTTGCATGTGGCTGCTCCTCATGAAATCCTTGGACTCGACACAGTGCCTCTCAGAGGCGGGCAGAGACTGAATGACCGGGGTGTCGAGCTTAGGCTGGGGTTTGGTGTCGGCCTTCCCGATGTTGTAATAGAAGGGGAAGGTAAAAAAGGCAACAAAGACAATCAGCCCTGCTATGATTTTTCCTCCGTTGTACATCCTAATTGCCCTCCTTTTCCGGGAGGGGCTCTCCGCGCAGGTTTGTCTCCCTCTCCTTCTCGCCCTTCATTATCAGGGCGTTAGCAACCATTTCATGCACACCCGTGACTCCCACTCCGGGCACCCAGTAATCCATCGAGGCAGAAAGCGTCGCCCGGTCGATCGCACAGATATTGGCGAGCATGTTCACTCCGTACTTCTCCTTCACATGCTTCACAGCGTTCGCCCTCGCGAACCCGCCCCTCATCCTCAGTTCCATATTCTCGCCGGCGTTGAGACCGGTGCCGCTTCCGCAGCAGAAGGTCTGCTCACGGATAGTGTTGTCCGGCATCTCATGGAAGTTATTGCAGACGTTATTGATGATGTAACGGGGCTCCTCAAGGATGCCCATGCCCCTTGCCGTATTGCATGAGTCATGGTAGGTGACCACAAGATTGTCGTTCCTTGAAGGATCAAGTTTGAGCTTGCCGTTTTTAATCAGGTCGGCGGTGAATTCCGCGATATGGACCATCTTGGTCGAACGGGCGTTATCGAATACCGTACCCGTTATAGGCGACTTCGGCACCTCGAGAAAATCCGCAGGGCCGTTCCAGGTGTCCTGATACTGGTGCACAACCCTCCACATATGGCCGCACTCCCCCCCGAGGATCCATTTCACGCCAAGCCTCTTGGCCTCGGCGTAAATCTTCGAGTTCAGCCTTTTGGCCATCTCGTTCGAGGTGAAGAAGCCGAAGTTGCCGCCCTCGGAGGCATATGTCGACCAGGTGTAATCGAGCCCCAGTTCATGGAAGAGCATCAGGTAGCCCATGCAGGTATATGTTCCAGGATCGGCGAAAAGATCTCCCGACGGCGTTACAAAGAGTATTTCAGCGCCTTTCCTGTTGAACGTGGGGGTAATCTTGATACCGGTCACCGTCTCGATGTCGTCGAGCATGTAGTCGATATTGCTGGCGATCGTGTGGGGTTCGAGGCCGAGGTGGTTGCCTTTCATGTAGCAGGCCGCCACGGGCCCCGAGATCCAGTCGGTATTCAGGCCGAGGAGATTGAGAAGCTCCCTCCCCATCATCGTGATTTCGGCGGTGTCGATGCCGTAAGGACAGAAGAGCGAGCACCTGCGGCACTCGGTGCACTGGAAGAAGTAGTACCACCACTCCTTCAAAACCGGGAGTGTCAGCTCTCTCGCTCCGGCAAGGGCTCCGAAAAGCTTGCCGGTTGCAGTGAAGTAGTTCCTGTAAACCGACCTCATCAGTTCCGCCCTGAGGACAGGCATGTTCTTGGGGTCGCCTCCGCCGATGAAGAAATGGCACTTGTCGGCGCAGGCGCCGCATCTCACACAGATATCCATAAAGAGCTTGAACGACCGGTATTTGTCAAGTCTGTCTTTCATTCCCTCAAGGACGATATCTTTCCAGTTTTCCGGTAGCTTCCAATCCTCTTCCACGGGGGACCAGTCCCTCGCGTTCGGGAACTCGAGAGTCTGGAGGTTCTTCCCCTTCGCGCCCCAGCAGAAGGTCCCCGGCTTGAACTGGACCGGGACCTGCATCCACTCTTTTTTCGGAGGCGTATAATCTATCTGCGACAGTTCATCTGGTGTTGGACCTTTTGCCATGTTCACTCCTTTTCTACTGGAATCCCAGCCTTTTTCATTTTTTCCCTGAAATCGTCCTCATATTCTGCGTAGGTATGAACGTGCACGGGATAATTCCATGGATTGATATGCCTTACCATACGGCTGTCGTTAGGCATGTTCCTGGTGGGACTGAGGAATACCCCTCCCATATGCATCAGCTTGCTCATCGGGAAATAAGCGAGGAGAACGCTTATCAGGAAAAGGTGAATGTAAAAAAGCGCCCCTATTCCCTGGGGCACGACGGGACTGAAGCTGATCAATCCCATGACGAGTTCCTTCACGCCCACGACATACACTTTGAAGAAATAGCGCATCAGCACCCCCGAGCAGGCGATCCCGAATATGAGAAAGAGCGGGAAATAGTCGGCCGGAAGCGAGATGTACTTTATATGAGGCATTGCAAGCCTTCTGAAAATGAGGAAGGTAACGGCAACTAGGATCACCACATCGGTGATATAGAGCAGCGGGGCGCCGATCTGGAAAAAGCTGTCCAGGCTCTCGATCGTCATTATGACACCGGGGACGTTGTGGATAAAGAACCTGAAATGTCTTAGGAAGATAACGAGAAAGGACCAGTGAAATGCCAACGCACCGAGCCAGAGCCACTTTTCGGAGCCGTAGGAAACCTTCGGCCCGTCCCTCAGTTCGGTCTTGGTATTCCTGAAGAGGGAGCGGAAAGTGAGGACTTCGAATGCCATTCTTGCGATGACGCCCAGGGTAGTCGAGGGGTTATCGATTTTGTTCTGCTTGATCCATGGCAGGGATTTCTGCTGCCCCGCGGTCGTCGGGATGGAAAAAGGCACGGGCGAACGCCCCCATTTCACCACCCGGTAGATAAAACCCAGGATGAAAGTAGCGATGGCCGCATAAGGGATGATCACCCCGAAGAGGAACTGCAGGTTCGCGACCGCCACTCCCACATAGGCTAGCAAAGCGAGTACTGTCACTGCAATGAAGGGAAGCACGATTTTCATTTAGGTACCTCTTTTTGTTTTACGTTATCATTTTTGTCGCGATCGGATTCAGGCCGACCCTGAACCTCGCCTGACTCATTGACTCTCTGTAGAAGCCTGAAGGTCATGTTTCTCAGTTCATTTGCCTTGATGTCGTAAAGCTTCTCCCGGCATTTCATGAAAATGTCGAATGAAGAGAGGGCAATAGCATCGATCTTCTCATAGAGTGCGAGCAGTTCTTCGTAAGGGATTTCTCCTTTACCCCCCTGCTCCACCTCCTCCCTGACGACCTTCTTCAGGTCAAAAATAAACGATATCGCCTGAGAGGCGGTAAAGTCCTGTACCGCCCTGACTCTGATGATGTCGTCGAGGAACCGGGAAATCTTTTCCCTGTCGGCGTCTCCCAGGAGCGAATCGAAGATGTCTTCGAGCCCCTCCATGATGGTATGGCCGACCGGATTGGTAAAGCGGTCCTTCAGTTTTTTCAGGAAGTTTGAAGTGTCGGCAGGGTAAGTAGCAAGTATTACGTCGAACCATCTTCTGAGAATGGCCGCTTTTTTTTCGGTAAGGAGTTCTTCAAGCTTCATATCCGGTATGGTCCGCTCCCTTCGATTCCACCCGGTCTATAATTGACTGATGAACATCGACAGAAAGCCCGTGACGCCGCAGCGTACAGCCTACTCTCCATCTTTCTTTTGTCCCACTTAAATATTTTCATCTCCCCCAACCCTTCCTCAGGGCCTTTGAGTTCAAATCGGCACTTCACCGCATCCGGGCGAAGTGCCGATCTCGTCACTGGCGGTAAATCTGAGACTAAACGCAGCCGGTAGGTTTCGGAAGTCCGGCGAATTTGCACGCCTGTTTCGCAGGTCCGCCCGGATACAGCTCGTAAAGGTACTTGGTGTTGCCCTTTTCGGGCCCCATAGCCTTTCCGATCTCTTTCACGAGGATTTTTATCATCGGAGCGATCTGATACTGTTTGTAATAGTCCCTGAGAAAGTTGATAACTTCCCAGTGAGCTTCAGTCAGTTCCAAGCCGTCCTGTTTTGCCAGCTCGATGGCCAGCTCTTTGGTCCAGTCATCGAGATTCAGAAGATAACCGTCATCGTCAACCTCGATCTGTTTCCCTTGAAAGTCCATTGTTGCCATTTCTCTTCCCCCTTTCTTAGTGAAGTAGATTTAATTTTTGCAGGGATACATTCCCAACAATTGAACCACCACGATGCTTACCATTTTCTAAAAACTCTGCGATTTTCTTTCCAGTCAAATTTCAGCTTAAGCTATAAAAGGTAATACACTCGCACCGGCTTGGTCAAATAAAAAAATCTTATCTATCAATGACCATTATTTATTTTCTTTTCCAAACGCAGTTTCAGCTTGATAAACAAGTAGGTTGGGGTCTTAATCTTTCGCGTCTCGGAGAGCCTGCTTCTTCTCATGTCATAGCCTAATTCCACAACCTCGTAATCCTCATCTGGTGTAAGACTCCACGCCCTCCCGGCATCGCCGCCGCACGCGTAAATCAATGCGTCGACATATGCGTCCCCGAGGTTATGGCCGGACTGGTCGAATACGTAGACAGCACCGCATCCGCATCTTCCGCCGGTAAAGGTGCTGCCAAAGGGGGTGTTGACTTCCTCGGCCTCAGCTATCGGCATTCTGCAGAAGGGGCATCTAAGCAGGTTGTCATAGGGGAGTTCTCTTGCCATCTATCCGTCTTCAGTGCCCAATAGTATAACAGTTTCCTTCGCAATTTGTCCTACCTTCACCGTCATGAAGGCCCCGTCTCTGTAAATAGTAACCTCGTCGTTATCGTCCTTCAGTGCCCGGATAACGGCTTCGTGTTCCCTCAGCCGCAATT
Source organism: Thermodesulfovibrionales bacterium (assembly GCA_046704045.1). Classification (GTDB taxonomy): domain Bacteria; phylum Nitrospirota; class Thermodesulfovibrionia; order Thermodesulfovibrionales; family UBA6898; genus JAWOKY01. Next base: position 7,292 of record JBJKSM010000201.1, read on the forward strand.
GTCCCGCGATGAGGACTGCGTAGCAGCGCACAACAGCGTCTGCCGCGCTCAGATAAGGCACGGCGATGGAAGCCGAGGACCGTATGAGATCAGGCCTTTTTTCTCCTATGCGGAGAATGGCCCTCAGAACACCGCGCCTGAACAGATCCTCGTCGTGAAAAGAGGCGATAATAGGCGCAAGGTCTGCAAACTCCGCCGGGCTGTTTCGGACAATTTCTCCGAGCATTTCAGGGGCGCTCCATGCGTTGTTCCCGGATTCCTCCCTCATCATCCAGAGAAGCCGCTGGGCCAGATTCCTCGCCTCAGTCGGATCTGTCTTCGCTATTTCGGCCGCAAGGAGGCCGATTCCTTCTATCGCCCTCCAGCAGAGGAGGTTCTCCTTGTCGTATGTAAAAGATATGAGAAGAGCCGCAATATTACGCCCGCCTTTTGCCATATCGAGCAAGCGAGGATAATTACTTTCTTCGAGAAGCCGGGCTATTTCCTTTCTCAGCGACACCTTCTTCCCTTTCCTTTCTGTATGAAACCGCCTGCCTGACAAGACCGGCTGCCCATTCCGGAGCGCCGTAAGCGTGGAGATGGGTATACGTCGCAAGTACGTTCTTATAGCATATGCCGTCCTCCTTATCGGCTATTCCCTGTCCGCGTTTCATCCTGAACGAAAAGCCTACACCCTCTTTCTCTTCGGCGTCTATGGCTCTGGAGTAATGGAATTCATGCCCCTTTAAAACCGTCCCTTTTTCGTAAAAAGCGTTATCCGCCGTCACCTCGACAATCGTGTATCCGTGGGCCTGGGGCTTTTTCTCAAGGCAAAAGGAAAGCGGGAAAACACCCGTCATGGGGTATGTTTTTTCGCCGAGACGGAGAGCCCGCCCCAAGTACATAAGACCTCCACATTCCGCATACACCGGCAGGCCCCTTTCTATCGCCTTTTTCAGTGACCTTCTGAAAGAGGCGTTCCGTGCGAGGGCTATCGCGTTCGTTTCGGGAAATCCTCCGCCGATATACAGTGCGTCTAGTTCGGGAAGTCTTCGCTCCTCCATGGCGCTGATTTCCAGGAGCTTCGCTCCCCTGTTTTCGAGTTCCTCGAAGTTTTCCGGGTAGTAAAACTGGAATGCCGAATCTCTTACAATGCCGATAGTGACGCAATGCCCCGGCGCGACATCGCATGAACGGGTTCCGGGGCGCTCTACTGTGCGTTTTCCAGCAGGAAGAGGGGCGGCGCTCATGGCTGTCTGCCAGATGCCGCCGAGATCGAGATATTTCCTTGCAAGCTCGGAGGCGGAATGAACTGCCCTGCCGACCTGGGGGTGCTCCTGGAAAGGAGTGAGTCCCATGTGTCTCTCGGAAAGAAGGTCATGTTTCAACTTTGGAATCGAGCCGAATACCTTGAGACCGCAGTATTTTTCTATGACTTCCGTTATGATCTTTTCGTGACGTGAGCCCGCAATTTGGTTCAAGACAACGCCCTGGATATCAACCTTCCTGTCGAATTTCATCATACCAAGAACCATGGCGCCCACCGTCCTTGTGGTTTTCGTGCAGTCCAGAATGAGAAGCACGGGCGCTTTGATTATCTTCGACAGCTCTGCCGTACTATACGTACCCTCGGCGTCCATCCCGTCGTAAAGACCCCTGTTACCTTCTATTACCGCGCAGTCCGCCCTTACGAAATGCCTTCTGAAAGAAGATAGCAGTTTTTCCCTGCCGATAAGGAAAGGATCAAGGTTATAGCAGAAATGTCCCGCAGCCGAGGCGAGCCAGCCGGCGTCTATGTAGTCGGGCCCTTTCTTATAGGGGACGATGAACTTCCCCTGCTCCTTCCAGGCAGCGATCAGTGCCAGCGAAAGCGTAGTTTTCCCTGCGCCCCCTTTGAGCCCTGCAATAACAATTCTCGGATAGTAAGGTTTCATTTTTGGAATCTTGTGTCGATTATTTTCGGATTTATGAAATAATTTTTCTTTTTTTATAATGCCTTAATTCTACGTTCTTTCGCAACACTCCGGGCTCAGTCGGCGCGTAGCATTCAGACGCATAAGGCGATGGAAGAGTTACCATGCGGGCGGTTCCGTCTTCAGAGGAGAGCGTGAGGAATTACCTTGTCGACCTCCTTCAGATCATGTGGGAGAATAGACCTACTGGGAATATCTTTCCGATTGTGCGGGCATAGCACTCTATTCGAACGATCTCGAACTCCTGCGGCTGCACGCGTTGCGGGTGCTTGAAAAATACCTTAACCGGGAAGCCGAAAAAATGCCTGCATAAAAAAACGGGTCCAGGGAATCCTGAACCCGAATAACAAAAGAGTAACGTTCCTGTTTATTTTATCATTCCCTTTTCCCTGAGGTATTCCTCGCTCGGGATCTCGACCGAGCTTGCGCCGCCGCCGTAAGAATACATGAGTCTGCCAACATCAATCATGGCTCTCATGGCCTTCTTGACTTCGTCTGGCGGCAGGTTCAGCTCCGCGGACACACCCTTGATGATGTCTTTCTCTTTCAGCTTCTTTTTACCCTTCGCTGCCTGGCAGAAGGCAAAAATCTTGTCCTGCAGTTCTGCTGTTTCCATTTCATCTACCCCCGTGATTAGGTTAAGACTTTACCGTTAGGGCAGCGGCCGCACGGCCGCTGCCCGCCTTTTATATTATAGTACTTACCACTTGAACGTTGAAGCAGTCCTCATCGTGTCTCTCATGAAGGTGAAGTCATCGATTGACTGGAACGTGTAATCGATACCGGTGAGTTTAAAGAACCTCTCCCAGCCGATCCTCTCGATCCATTCACCGATCCTCTCGTTCTTTCTCGCATGCGAGGCATACGTCTCGATGATATGCTTGATCGCGGCAACAACCTTCGGCCATCTCGGCGGCTCGTTGGAGATGTAAGGAATAACGAGCTTCGAGAATTTCGGGTTCGACCTGAGGCTGTTGATCTTGCCGCCGACAACGATTGCGACGCCGTCACGCTCCGGATCCTTAATGCTGATCGGCGGGCAGACGGTAAAGCAGTTACCGCAATACATGCACTTATCCGCGTTGATCTTGACGGACTTGTTCGCCGGGTCAGGGCTGATAGCACGCGTCGGGCAGGCGCCGATGACCGTCGGCAGTTCGCACATGTTCTTGAAGTTTGCGTGCTGGACCGTCGGCACCTTCGTATGCACCGCCACAACGGCAATGTCCGAACAGTGGACCGCGCCGCACATGTTCACGCAACAGGCTACCGCGAGTCTCACCTTGTTCGGGAGTCTCTTTGACTCAAAGTACTCGAAGAGTTCGTCCATCATCGACTTCACCAGACCGGAGGCGTCGGTGCAGGCGCTGTGGCAATGTACCCAACCCTGGGTATGGACGACGTTGGTGATACCGTAGCCGATACCGCCCATCTTGAAGCCGCGTGCCGTAAGATCTTTCTTGAGAGGTTCGAGCTGCTTTTCGTCGGAGACGAGGAACTCGACGTTGTTTCTCGTAGTGTAGCGCAGGTAGCCGCCGCAATATTTTTCGGCGATATCACAGTGCTCGCGGATCGTCTCGGTAGCGAGAATCCTCGGCGACGCGACTCTCACGGTCCAAAGCTTGTCTCCTGACTCGCCCACGTGGACCATAGTGCCGGGATTCAGCACTTCATGGTATTTCCACTTCCCGTAATTCTTTTTTACTACGGGCGGGAGGAACTGCTCGTAATGAGGCGGTCCAATGTCTGTTCTTCTCTGGGGTAATGCCATTTTTATATCCTCCTTATATAATTTTTGTGTAATTAGAACTTGTAAACGCCTGTCTTCTTCTCTTCAGCTTCCTTCGCCTTGTACGCCGCAATATCTTCATCAGTGTAAAACATGAAGGGATCTTTTCTCGGCTCTTTGATCTGCTGCGGCATCGGAGGCACGCCAATGGCCTCCAGGAATGACCTCATGCCCTTCATTTCGATGACTTCTCCGATCCTCTCTCTCGGCTTCGCATTGTCATCCCACCATTCCCAGATCTTCCTGATCAGGTCCTTGATCTCGGTGAACGGCGGCTCGACCTTGATAAAGGGTATGATGACCCATGAAAGGAGCGAACCGACAACGATCGGCGCTTTACTTCCGATACATATGGTTGCGCCCCTTTCGCCGCTCGGCTTGAGGGCCTTTGTCATCCTTGTGATACAGTGCATGCACCTGTTGCATTCGCTGTTGTCGATCTTGAGTTCTTTTCCGTCATAGCTCATGCACTGGGTCGGGCACATGCTGACGACCTCGGCATTTATGTCCATCTTCGATGAGTAATTCTTTACCTCGGCCTGATCGATAAGGATATCTCCTTTCCAGGTCCCGATGATCGACATGTCCGAGCGGGCGATCGAGGCGACGCAGTCGCAGGCGCAACCAGACATCTTGAACTTAAACTTGTATGCGAACATCGGCCTGTGCATCTCATCCTGAAATTCCTGGGTGAGGGCATACGTAAGACCAAGCGTGTCGTAGTTTGACCATTCGCAACGGGCAGGGCCGACGCAGCAGCTCGGGGTCCTCAGAGCGGAGCCGGAACTGCCGAGGTCCCACCCGCGGGAGGAGTATTCGGCGAAGACAGGCTCAAGGGATTCCGTCCTGGTTCCAAGAAGGACAAGGTCGCCGGTGGAGCCATGCACGTTAGTGAGACCGCTTCCGTATTTGTCCCAGATATCGCAGATCATTCTGAGCGCGTCGCTTGTATAAAACATTGCGCTGGGCTGGTTCAATCTCACCGTGTGGAAATGGGCCACACCCGGGAATTCATCGCCGATTTCGGAATACCTGCCGATGACTCCTCCGCCGTACCCGAGGACGCCGACGATGCCACCGTGCTTCCAGTAGCCCATCTTGGTTCTGTAGCACTTTTCGAGGTGCCCTACCGCGTCGTTTGCCATTTCGTTGGTCTTTGCCGCTTTCTTCATCTCTGTAACGAAGCTCGGCCACGGACCTTTTTCCAGTTCGTCAATCAAGGGCGTATCATACTTCTTCATAACATCCTCCTTTATAATGATTTCTTGAAGCCTTGTACACAGACATGCAAACGTTTAAAAGCTTAAAACACCTCTTTATCAATGGTCAAATAAAAAAAATTAATCTATAAATCATAATTACTTATTTATCTAATTTCCCTTGTCATAAAACCGGGGTCCGCACGTGTCGACAGCTGACTCCATTTATTTTTATTTTCATTTTTATTTCCCCAAGTGCTATACTTATCGGTCTCTTTAATGATGAATTAATCACATGCTATGGAGAAAAAAATGCGCAGGATCGGACTGTTGTTTTTATTCTTTTTTCTGTCAGCCGGCATATTGTATGCGCAGGAAGCTCCTGTCGTCAATAGGATAGAGATAAAAGGGCTTAAGCGCATTGAGGAAGGCGCGATAAAGGCAAAGATCTCTCAGAAGATAGGAGAGCCTGTTTCCGAGGACAAAATCAGCGAGGACATAAAATCCATTTTCAAGATGGGATATTTCGACGATGTCCGCGTCGAGATGGAGCCCTTCGAAGGCGGCATAAAACTGATTTACGTGGTCAAGGAAAAGCCCACGATAGTGAAAGTGGAATTTCAGGGCAACAAGAAATTCGATGACGCAAAGTTGCGGGAGAAGATCTCCGTCACGCCGGGATCTATTGCGGACACCGTGCTGATTCAGGATAATGCCGCGAAATTGAAAAAATTTTACGAGGATGAGGGCTACTGGCTCGCAAACATTGTTCCGGTGACAAGAAAAATCTCGGAGAATGAGATCACCCTTACGTATCAGATCCATGAGGACGGAAAAATCAAGATCCGGAAAATCGTCATCGAGGGCAACAAGCATATCTCCTCCTCGAAGATCAAGAAGGTGATGGCTACCAAGACATGGTGGCTCTTCTCCTTTATCACTTCTTCCGGTTATTACAAGAAAGACCAGATGGAAAATGACATAGAGAAGATCAAGAATCTTTATTTCGACAACGGCTATATCAAGGTCGTCGTCGCTGAGCCGGATATCAAGATCGACAAAGCAAAAAAAGGAATGACGATTACTATCGGGATATCCGAAGGGGATCAGTACAGGATTTCCTCTATAGATATTGTGGGAAACAAGGTATATGACGAGGTCACTCTCAGAAAAAAAATAACGATAAAGCCTGACAGCGTTTTCGACAAGAGCCTGCTCGAAAAAGATATTCAGGCCATTTCAAACCTGTACTCCGATAACGGGTATGCTCTCGTTTCGGTTGTGCCCGACCTTGTCCCCGACGACAAAAAGCGGACCGTCCATGTTACCCTCAATGTCAGCGAAGGCGACAGATACAAAATCGGCCGGATAGAGATCTCCGGCAATACCAAGACAAGAGACAAGGTCATCAGAAGAGAGATGCGACTCGACGAAGGAGACATCTTTGACGGCTCCAAACTGAAGAGGAGCTACCAGAGGATCAACAATCTTAATTTCTTTGAAACCGTTGACATAATCCCGAAACCCCGGTACAAGGAAAAGGTAGTGGATCTTGATGTCAAAGTGAAGGAAAGAGCCACGGGATTCCTGAGTATAGGCGGAGGTTACAGTTCTGTGGATAAATTCATCGGTACCGTCGATCTGACGCAGGGCAACCTCTTCGGAAAGGGCCAGTACCTCAACATAAAGGCAGAACTCGGAGGAAAAGGCTCTTTGTATGAGATCTCCTTCAAGGATCCCTATTTCCTCGATAAACCGATCCTTTTCTCCACGGGCGTCTACAAAAGCAGTCATGATTATATCGAATACACGAAGAACGCCTTCGGCCTCTTCGTCGACTTCGGAAAAAATTTGTCCGAATACTGGAAGGCGGACCTTTCCTATAATTTCGAAAGAGCCACCGTCACCGATATCGCTGCAGGGGCCTCCCCGGTGATAACGGATCAGGCCGGGACAAAAATTACAAGCGCAGTGACTCCGACAATCGTGCGGGACTCACGCGACAATTATCTCGATCCGTCGAGCGGTTCGAGGAACGAATTATACTTCACATTCGCGGGACTCGGGGGAGACAACGATTACATCAAGGCAGGAGCAGACTCGGCGTGGTATTTTCCGATCAGGAGCACGGCCATCATGGTCAGAGGCCGTTTCGGATACGCGCAGGGGATTTTCGGCAAGGAGGTCCCGCTTTATGAAAGATTTTACGTGGGGGGTATATATACGGTAAGGGGACTGGACTTTGGAGAAGCAGGCCCGAAAGATCCGGCGACGAATGATCCTATCGGCGGCACTACTCAGCTGATTTTCAATACGGAATACATCTTCCCGATCCTTCCGGCGATGAAGCTCAAGGGCGTTGTTTTTGCAGATGCCGGCAATGCCTACGAGGGTTTCCAGAATTTCGGCAACCTGAGATATACTTCGGGTACCGGCGTCAGGTGGATATCTCCGATCGGCCCCATCAGGATCGAGTGGGGCTACAATCTTCAAAAGAAACCGGGCGAAAGTTCAAGCAAGTTTGAATTCGCCTTCGGAAGTTTTTTCTAAAAAAGAAGGAGACAAGAGATGAAAAAGATGCTGTTCGTTGTGGTGATCCTGATGTTGGCTGCGGGCCATGCCTATGCCGACAACGCTAAAATCGGTGTCGTTGATCTCATGAAAGCCCTGAACGAATCCGATGCAGGGAAAAAGGCAAAAGCGGAACTCGAGGACATGATCAAGGCCAAACAGACCGTCATCGATGAGAAGGGCAAAGCCATAGAAAAACTCAAGGGCGACATAGAGAAGCAGTCTTCAGTTCTTTCCGCCGATGCCAAAAAGTCGAAGGAAGATGAACTCGAAAAAATGATCCGGGAATATCAGAGGGTTGTTTCCGATTCACAGACTGAAGTAAAGAAGCGGGAGAGCGAGCTGACCGGCGGCATATTGAAGGAAATTAGGACAATCGTGGACCAGATGGGAAAAGATGGCGGGTATACGATGATCATAGAAAACGCCGAGGGGATTATTCTCTATTCCAAGAAGGATCTCGACCTTACCGATGCTGTAATCAAGAAATTTAACGAATCGAAAAAAGCGGAGAAATAATGCGCCGCGCCAACAGTACTTGCCGAAGACATCTGCAGACCGGGCAACTTTGACTGACCGATGAAACTCAGGGAATTTGCAGAGAGAGTGCAGGGGACAATATTAGGCGACCCTGAAGTGGAAATCACCGGAGTAGCGGGTGTCGCCGATGCCGGGAAGGGACAGATCACTTTTGTATCTTCAGCAAAGTTTGCAAAATCTCTTGAGGAGAGCGATGCGTCGTGCGTAATCGTGAAGGATCCGATTCCGAGAATCGGCATGACGCAGCTCCGTGTGACGAACCCCTACTTCGTTTTTGCAAAGGCGATAGAGATCTTTTACCCGAAGCCTGCCATAGAGGAGGGCTTGAGTGAACTCGCCTTTGTGTCTGAGAGGGCAAAGGTGGGGACAGGGGTGAGGATTTTTCCTTTTGCGTATCTCTCCGACGGCGTTTCGGTCGGCAATGGGACTGTCGTCGGCTCAGGCGTGTTCGTGGGCGAAAACACGTCAATCGGCGAAGGCTGCATCATTTACCCGAATGTGACGATCAGGGAAGGTGTCTCTATCGGCAGCCGCGTGATTATACACCCGGGCACGGTAATAGGATCGGACGGATTCGGATACGTTCTCGAAGGCGGAGTTCATTACAAGATTCCCCAGGTCGGCGGCGTAACCATAGAAGACGACGTCGAGATAGGGGCAAATGTATCGATAGACCGTGCCACACTTGGCAACACAACGGTCGGCAGGGGAACCAAGATTGACAATCTCGTCCAGATCGCCCACAATGTTAAAATTGGGCAAAATTCGCTGCTTGCGGGACAGGCCGGCATCAGCGGAAGTTCCGAGATAGGCGATTATGTCATGCTGGGAGGGCAGGTGGGGGTGGCCGATCATGCAACGATAGAATCGGGCGCGATGATAGGGGCGCAGTCGGGACTGTTCGGGCATTACCCGAAGGGGGTCTATTCCGGCACGCCGGCCATTGCTCACAAGCTCTGGTTGCGGGCGCAGGCGCATTTTGCCAGGCTTCCCGAGAGGCTTCCGGAAATGCAGAGGAAAATAAAGGAACTCGAAGAGAAAATACATTCGCTGGAAAAGGGGGCCCATGATGCTGGACATAAATGAGATAATGAAACATCTTCCTCACAGATACCCTTTTTTGCTCGTGGACAGGATCGTTGAATCCGACCCCGGAATAAGTGCTGTCGGCATAAAGAATGTGACTATAAACGAGCCATTCTTTCAGGGTCATTTCCCGGGACAGCCCATTATGCCCGGAGTGCTCATCATCGAGGCGATGGCACAGGTTGCGGGAATTTTCGCATTCTGTTCAGGCGTGGAAGGCAAGTCTGTCTATTTCATGAGTGTAGAGAAGGCAAAGTTCAGGCGTCCCATTGTACCGGGCGACCAGGTGAGGATGGAGGTAAAGCTCCTTCATAGGCGCGGCAATGTGTGGAAATTCTCGGGAACGGCAATGGTAGACGGGAAAGTGGTTTCGGAAGCCGAATTCATGGCAATGGTGACGGACAGGGAGATCTGACCGCATGAAAACAATAATCCATTCCACATCGATAGTCGACGCGAAAGCGAACATCGATACGGATGTCGAGATAGGCCCCTTCTGCATTATAAAGGCCGGCGCGGAAATCGGGAAAAGGACCCGGCTGCTTTCGAACGTAATAGTCGAGGGATCTACGGAGATTGGAGAAGACTGCACGATCCATCCTTTTTCGAGCATCGGGCTGCCCCCGCAGGACCTCAAATACAGGGGAGAGAACACCCGTCTTTGCATCGGCAGAAACAACATCATCAGGGAATATACGACAATCCACAGGGCATCCGTCGGAGGTGACGGTGTTACGTCGATAAATGACAACAACTTCCTTATGGCCTATGTTCATGTCGCTCACGACTGCAAGGTAGGAAGCAACGTGATCATGGCAAATGCGGCCACTCTGGCCGGCCATGTCGCCGTTGAGGATTACGCTGTCATCGGCGGACTCGTCGCCGTGCACCAGTTCACGAGAATCGGTAAATACGCCATGGTCGGCGGATTCAGCGGTATCGGGCAGGACATCCCCCCTTACATGGTGGCTTCGGGTGCACGGGCGAAGCTCTTCGGGCCAAATATCATAGGATTGAAGCGGCACGGCTTCTCCGACGCGTCGATAATGGCGATCAAGCAGGCATACAAAATACTCTTCAGGGGAAAGAGCACATTAAAGGACGCTATCATGAAGGTGCGGGCAGAACTTCCGCCTTCGGATGAGATCGCGCACCTCATAGAATTCATTGAACAGAACAAGCGCGGGATTTGCCGGTAAGGAATGAAAAAGCTGGGGCTGATCGCCGGCAGCGGAAAGCTGCCTGTTGCCATCGCATCCGAGGCAAGGTCGATGGGGTATGCCGTGATCGCCGTCGGACTCGAACCGCTCGCTGACAAGTCGCTGGCAGGGGTGGCCGATGAAATTCACTGGATAAACGTCGGGAGACTCGGCGCGATAATCGCAACACTGAAAAAAGGGGGAGTCGGCGAAGCGGTCATGGCCGGCAAAGTCCCGAAGTCTCTTCTCTATAAAGGCCGTGTCACTCCTGACCTGCGTGCCGTAAAGGTGCTGCTTTGTCTTCGTGACAGGAAAGACGACTCAATCCTTCTGGCGATCACGCATGAGCTCGAAAAAGACGGGATAAAGCTCCTCAAGACAACTGACTTCACCACGCGACTGTTGACCCCTGCGGGAATACTGACCCAAAAGCCCCCCTCAGAAGAAGAGTGGAAGGATATCGCCTTCGGATGGCAGGTTGCAAAGGAAATCGGGAAACTCGATATCGGCCAAACCGTTGTGGTTAAAAATCTGGCGGTGATGTCCGTCGAGGCGATTGAGGGAACCGATGAGGCGATCAGGAGGGGGGGCGTACTTGCCGGCGAGGGAGCGGTGGTAGTGAAGGTGAGCAAGCCCCGGCAGGACATGCGATTTGATGTACCCGTTGTAGGCTCTGATACTCTGAAGGCGATGATCGAGGTAAAGGCGCGCGTTCTTGCCATAGACTCGAAAAGGAGTATACTCCTCGACCGCGAGAAGATGATCGCCGATGCTCGGAAAGCGGGCATAACTATCGTCGGGTATCGTCCGGAAAAATAATTTCACCCTGTCCGGGAAAGATTCCGCCAGAAACCAACTCTTTCCCCTTATTCATTTTTCCCTCGTTTAAGCTCTGATTTATTATTTTTTATAATAAGCTTATCAATTGTTTTAATTGGATAACTCCTGTGCTTTTTGTTTATATACCTATTAATCATAGATTTAGAATAAGTCGTTCATCGGATGGCTGTTTTAAACTATTTGAGAGGGGTGGATATGTCATACAAAAGGCTCTTGTTTCCGTTCGCATCGTTATTTTTCCTGGTTCTTCTCCTTCCCCAGACGGCTCTTTCTCAGGAATCGGCACATTGCCTTGCCTGTCACAGTGCAATGAAAGGGCGACTGAAGACCGAAAGCGGAACGCTTATCGAACTGAATGTAAACACGGAAAGGTTTCAGGCATCAGTACATGGTGCTTTGTCTTGCACCGACTGCCACATGCGGTTTTCTGACAATCCGCATTCTTCCCCGTCCGGCTCGGTCCCTCCTGCTATTTTTTCGATCTCCTCAAAAATCTCGTCAAAATTCCGCGTTGATCCGGTAGCTGCAGCAGCCTGCAACAAATGCCATGCAGCGATTTACCAGAAAGTTTTGGACAGCATCCACGGCAGGAACATCACCGAAAAACACCAGGCTGACGGCGCCTTCTGCCTTGACTGCCACGGATCGCCGCACTATATAGTCCCTGCAAAGGATCCGGATTCGCCGGTAGGCCGGGCTCGGCAGGTGTATACCTGCGGACGATGTCATGGCAATCGCTCACTCATCGAGAAATATAAACTTGACGAAAATGTGATGGAAAGCTACGAGGAGAGTTTCCACGGACGGAAACTTGCCTTGGGCGATTTGCGGGCACCCATGTGCTCAAGCTGTCACGGCGCCCATGATATCATGTCCGTAACAGATCCTTCATCGCCTGTTTTCGGCGCGAACAAACTGAAGACATGCGGCAAATGCCATAAGGGCGCGAATGCCAAATTTATCCCCGCCATCACACACAGACCTCCGGGACCGATCCCTCATTATGCGGAAAAAGCCCTGATTGTTCTGCTGTTGAGCGTCTTCACGTTTATCGTCCTACATGTCCTGCTGGAGGCGTTTTCCGATATCAGAGACGCTATTTTCAGAAGAGGGAGGAACGGAAAATGAATCAGACCGATGCCGCTGCTGTCAAGGAAGTGCCCCAGGAGATAGAAAGATTCAATATCATATTCAGGATACAACACATCATCATGTTCACAACGTTTCTCGTGCTGAGTTTCACGGGATGGGGATTGAAATATGCCTATGCCCCCAAAGGAGTAGGAAGTGCGCTGATTCGCTTCTGGGGAGGTCCCGAAAAAGCCGGCCTTATCCACAGGATCGCCGGCATAACGATGCTCCTCGACTTCATCTGGCATGTGCTTTACCTTGGTTACCTCTTTATGACCAGGCGAATGAAGATTAATCTTAAGACCACGGTCATCCCGCTGCCGAAGGACGTCGTCGACGTGGTAAAGAATTTCATGTATTTTCTCGGCATCTCAAAAGAGAAACCGAAGTTCGCCAAATATAATTATGCCCAGAAGTTCGACTACTGGGCGGTCTTCTGGGGCATGTTCATCATCGGTTTTTCCGGGTTCTCCCTCGCCTTCCCGATGGTCGTTTCTTACATCATTCCCCAGTCCGCATCGCACTGGGTTTGGCAGGTTCTCGCGATCATGCACAGCGATGAGGCGCTCCTTGCGATCGTCTTCATATTGTTCTGGCATTTTTACAATGAACATCTCAAGCCGGAAAATTTCCCGATGAGCTGGCTCTGGATAACTGGCAGAATATCAACGGAAAAGCTTAAACACCACCATCCTATTGAATACGAACTGCTCTTCCCGGAAGAAGCGGAAGAGAACAGGAAGTGACGGTGGAAGGAATGTTACGGACAACCATTCTCCTCTCTTTACTGGTGCTGGTCAGTTGCACATGGAATAATCCCGGCGAGAAACCGCGGCAGGAGGCGGCAGAATCTCCCGTCATCACGTCGCTGAAGGATTCGTCCCTGCCCTGTTTCAAATGCCACGCATTTGAGAAGTTCTCCGGTGAGGCGGAAGGGGAATTTTCTCATCCCAGACACCTCGCCTTCGGCGTACACTGCAACCAGTGCCACATCATCAAACCGCACAAAGAGATGGTGTTGAACGAAGGCACATGCGACAACTGCCACCACCTGACAACCTTCACATTCTCCAACAGCCCTATGCCCGTCACTTTTTCTCATAAAAACCACGCCGGCAGGGCAGGCTGCGGTGAATGCCATCCGAAACTTTTCCCGATGAAGAGGGGCTCATCCAATATAACAATGAACGAAATCTACCGCGGAAATGCCTGCGGGAAGTGCCATGACGGCAAGAAAGCATTCTCATCACGGGAGTGTGCCAAATGCCATAACCTGACGGTACTGAAAAAGGATTTCAGTTACCCCTCAAGAGACATGTCGCCCGCAATATTCAGCCATCAACTCCATACCTCGATGTTCGGGTGCAACGATTGCCATACCGCCATCTTCAAATACAAGAAAGGCGGCTCGGGCATAAAGATGGACGATATCTACCGGAACAAATTCTGCGGCGTCTGCCACAACGGCAAGACCGCTTTCGGTTCGTCAGAATGCCAGCGCTGCCACAAATAGTCTCTGCTCGGCGGCATCCCCGCGGTGCCGCCGAACTCATCGTTTAATTTTCTCCGATCCCGAGCTTCTTGATCTTTCTGTAGAGCGTGGCCAGGTCGACACCCAGCACTGTCGACGCCTGCTCTTTGTTCCAGTCGTTGGATTGAAGAACGTCCTTTATAATCTTTTCTTCGTACTCTTCGAGCCTCTCCTTCAGAGTCCTGGCGCTCTTCGGTCCGTCAAGGCGCTTCACCCTGTCGGGAAGGTCTCCAATGTCGATCCTTTCCCCCCCGGCCAGGACTACCGCTCTTTCCATGACATTTCTCAGCTCCCTTATGTTGCCGGGCCATGGATACCGGTTAAGAACATCCATCGCCCCTTCCGTTATACCGACCACTCTCTTCTGGTTTTCCTTGTTGTATTTTTCGACAAAATGCCTCGCCAGCACTTCGATATCCTCTTTCCGTTCCCTCAGCGGCGGAATTCTCACTTCAATGACATTCAGCCTGTAATAAAGGTCTTCACGGAAGAGCCCCTTTATTATCTGTTCTTCAAGATTCTTGTTTGTCGCCGCAACAAGTCGCACGTCTACGAACTTCGGCTTCGTCTCACCGAGAGGAAGAACTTCGCCGTTTTCAATGACCTTTAGTATTTTAGCCTGAAGCCCCAGCGGCATATCGCCTATCTCATCAAGGAAAAGCGTCCCTTGGTCCGCCATGGAAATAAGCCCCTTCTTGTCGGATGCGGCGCCGGTAAAGGCGCCCTTCCGATACCCGAAGAGTTCGCTTTCGAGGAGGTTTTCGGGTATGGCGGAGCAGTTGATCGAAATAAAAGGCATGTCCTTTCTCTGGCTGTTACAGTGGACGATTTCCGCGATGAGGCCCTTGCCGGTGCCGCTTTCTCCGAGGATAAGAATATTGGACCTCGTAGGTATCACCTTCTCGAGGACCTCGAAGACACGCAGTATCTGTGATGATACTCCAACAAACTCGCGGCAGCCGAACTGCTGACTGAGCTGCTGGCGGAGGGCGATGTTCTCCTGCACGACCTTCTTGTGTTCGAGAAGCCTCTTCACTGTCATCTTTACGTCTTCGTTGATAAATGGCTTGACAAGATAATCGCTGGCGCCTTTTTTCATAGCCTCCACGGCGGACTCCACCGAAGCGAAGGCGGTCATGATGACCACGATAAGGTTCGGACGCAAAGCGAGGGAAGTCTCCAGCACCTGCATACCGTCCATCCCTTCCATCTTCAAGTCGGTAATCACAAGGTCAAAATCTTCGGCCTCTATCTTCCGAAGAGCCTCATGTCCTCCGTCAGCCGTCACGACCCTGTACCCTTCCCGCGAAAGAAGAAATTCCAGAGCCCTGCATATGTCCCTCTCGTCGTCGACTACGAGAATCTTGCTCGGGTTAACTTTCAAGGTATGGCAGCCTCACTTTAAAAATAGTTCCTCCTCCGGGCCGGTTTTCAACCAGTATATCTCCCTGGTAACTCTTCACGATATTATAGCTCACCGCAAGGCCGAGTCCCGTGCCCTTTTCCTTGGTGGTGAAGAATGGGTCGAATATTTTTTCGCGATGCTCAACCGGAATACCGGGACCCGAATCCGCGATGGCGATTTCCACGTCTTTCGCAAGTTTCTTTGCGCTGATGTCGAGGCAGCCCCCGCTCGTCATCGCGTCGGCGGCGTTGAGGATGATATTCATCAACACCTGGATCAGTTGTGTCTCGTCAACAACGATATGGGGAAGACCCTCCGGGATGTCGATATGAATTTTCATCCCCTTCATTCGCTTGTCATATTTGACAAGGTCGAGTGTCATCGCAATAAGCCCGTGCACGTCATGATGCCTCAGATCCGAGGTCTTCGTCTTCGAAAAGCCTGACATCTGTCTCACAATGTCGGCGATCCTGTTGATATGCTTCGCCACGGTATCGAGGCTCTCCCGGGTAAACTCGTCGTGGTCCATCTCCCGCAAAATCTGCACATAGGAAGATACGGACGTCAGAGGGTTCCCGATCTCGTGCGCTACGCCCGCGGAAATCCGTGCAAGGGCGGAGAGCTTTTCGGAGTGCATCATCCGTTCCTCGATCCTCTTCATCTCGGTAATATCCTGGATCAAAACTAGCATCTGCGCCTTCTCGCCGGTATCCAGAAGCGGCGTAACGGTTATCTGGAAAAAACCGGCCTTCTTACCGAACTGCGCATGCGCGACCGCCTGCACTATTTGCCGCGACTGGACCGCCTTGTCGATCGGGAGTTTAAAGGTATCCTCCGAATAAATGGCGCCGTAGCCGTGGCTCTCACCGCCCTCATCGCCGATCCACTGGAGAAGCGTCCTGTTCGCCCACAGTATTTTCCCGTCGGTGTTGTCGATAACACAGAGACCTCCCTCGATCGCGCTCACTATCGCATCGAGTTTCTCCTTTTCTTCCCTCAGTTCTTCGGTCCTCATTACCACCATCTCTTCGAGCTTCAGTGCGTATTCCTGGATTTTCGTCTTGAGCGTTACCTCGGCGGTAACGTCGCTGCTCGAAAGGATAATGCCGGCGACCGTTCCGTGGAGAACCAGGGGATTGATATTGATGTTAAGATGCAGTATCTGGCCGCCCCTCGGATAGACATAGTTGCTCAGTCTGTGGCTGGACCCTTCGAGACATCGATCGAGGATCCCCTGCATAAGCTCCCTGTCCCGCTCGGTCGCTACCGGAAAGATGTCGAAGAAATTCTTCCCTACAACATCTTCCTTCGTTGTGTTATAAAGCCTCTCCTGCGCGGAATTCATTGTCCTGATGGTCATGTCCCTGTCGAGCACCATGATCTTCGACTCCGTGCTTTCGAGCACGTTTTCGAGATAATCCTTGGTCTGGATTATCTCCTTTTCCAGTTGTCTCTGGGTCTCGAGATGCTTTGCCTTCTCCTCCGCCTTGATCCGCTGTCTGTTCATAAGGGTAACGGCAAAGGCTCCGGCAACCGTCGCCATAAAAATGGAAATTACGAGCATTGAGTGCAGCTTCATGCTCTTTCTTATGCTGAAGGTTACCTCTGAGTACGGGATGGACACGCAGACGATCCATGACATATCAGAGATCTTCGCCTTGGAAAAGGCGATCAGCTTGTCTTCTCCGTAAGGAGCTATATAGGAACTGAATCCTATGTCGCCGCTGCTGAGGATCTGTTTTTCCACGTCAAAGGATTTATGACAGTTGAAGCAGGACTTGTGTGCCTTAAAGAGGTTGTTGCCCACCATTTTCGGCTGCGTCGGGTGATAGAGCAGCGTTCCCTTCCCGTCCATCATCCAGGCATGTCCCCGTATCCCGGCCTTTATCGGGGCAAGGAATTTTCTGCTCACAGCGTCTATCATCATCTCCAGTATGACGGTCCCCTTAAGCCCGGAGGCCCCGTAAATCGGCGAAACCATGACAAGTTTTCTTTCCGGTGCAAGAAGATCGATGATCCTGACCTTCCCATTGGGGATCTCCCCTGCGAGCGTAAAGAGCTTCCGCTGTTCTTCGCCGGAAAAACCGCTGCGGGAACCGTACCTCAGTCTGCCATTTGCGTCCAGTATCTTGACGTTGACATTCAGATCCTCGCTCAATTCCACGTAGGCAGTGTAAACGGCCCCTTCCAGACTTCGATCGTCAAGGCCCCTCTTCGAGAGAAGCCCCGTCAGGGAAGATGTTTCGGCCTCGATGTGACGCATCTCATCTTCTATGCTGTGGGCGATCGATTTCGCGATCAAGAGCTGCTGGCTATTGAATTGTTCCGCCATTTCGCTCTGGTAGCTCTGCTGGAAAAATATATTGAGCGTAATTATAAGGGAGATGATAAAGATGACGAGGATAAACAACAATATGTTAGTCTTCAATTTTCCCCTTCAAAATATCCTTGATGGTCTCCCTGAACTTTTCCTGATGGCTGCCCCGCCAGTATACCTTGCCGCATCCGCCACACCGCAAAAATTGATTGAAGTTATGATAGATAAAATCGGGGACTGCTTCCCTCACCTCGCCCTTGTCGCGCACCCCGGAGAGCACTCCGTTACAGACCGCGCACCTCCCCAGGGGTTCAGCTTCATCGAAATGCAGTCTGTTCCCCAATTCGCGTAACTGCTCCCTTGTCCTGTCGGACCTTATGAGTATTGCGCTTCCTGCCCCCTTATTTTTCAACAGGTCACCGTCTCTTGTAAGTATGATCCTCTCCTGCTCACGGGCGGTCCTTATCACCTGCCGGTCCTCTATGTCGGGATAATAGAGAACATCGAAGCCGAGAATTCTCAGCCACCTGGCAAGTCTGCCGAGCATGGCATCAGCAATGAATCTCATTTTCACGTTGTGCCGCAACGAATGCCGGCGCCGCTTTTTTTTATTTTACCATATCCGCGCAGACAGGGCAGGGATCATCTTCCCCGAAGACGGCGGCATGCCCGTCCAAAAAAAACCCCCCGCGCGGGAAGGCGCAGGGGGCTGCAATACCCGGACAGAGTCTATTCTTCTACTGCCGGTGCCGAAAAAATCGGCGTCACCTCGCGTTTCACAAAGGTATTCCGGTATTTAGACATCCCTGTTCCGGCCGGGATGACCCTTCCCATGATGACGTTTTCCTTGAGCCCACGCAGTTCGTCCAGCATGCCGTTTATCGCGGCTTCAGTCAGCACACGGGTCGTCTCCTGGAATGATGCGGCGGAGACAAAACTGTCCGTCGTCAACGAAGCCTTCGTTATGCCCAGCAGCAGGGGCTTCCCCTGGGCAGGCGCCCCTCCTTCGGCCTTCACTCTTTCGTTTTCCTCCTGGAAGACCATCCTGTCGACCTGTTCTCCTATCAGGAATGTCGAATCTCCGGGCTCCTCGATCCTCACCTTCCTCATCATCTGCCTGACGATTGTCTCTATATGCTTATCGTTGATCGAAACGCCCTGCAGTCTGTAAACCTTCTGAACCTCGTCGACGAGGTATCTCTGAAGCTCCTTCGGTCCGAGAATGTCGAGGATGCTGTGGGGGTTCACCGCACCGTCCATAAGCGGCTCGCCGGCCTTGACCCAGTCGCCTTCGTGTACGCTCACATGCTTGCCCTTCGGTATGTCGTACTCCTTTGTCGTCTCGCCGCCCTTAACGACGACAACCCGTTTGCCCTTCTGGGCGGACCTGAATTCGACAATGCCGTCGATCTCCGAGACAAGGGCCTGTTCCTTCGGCTTTCTCGCCTCGAACAATTCCGCAACCCTCGGCAGACCTCCGGTAATGTCCTTCGTCTTCGTCGTTTCCCGGGGTATTTTCGCGAGTATGTCTCCGGCGAAAACGATGTCGCTCTTATCCACAAGGATGTGCGCTCCCGAAGGCAGGACGTACCGGGCGGGATTGTTCGTACCGGGTATCTTCAGCGTCGCCTTGCCGTGTTCATCCTTGAGCGAAATCCTCGGCCTCATGTTTGCCGAATACTCGATAATCACCTTATGGGAAAGCCCGGTCGTCTCGTCAACCTCTTCCTTGACGGTAACGCCCTCGACGATATCGCCCAGCGCGATCTTTCCGCCCACTTCTGTCAGGATCGGCGTTGAGTAGGGGTCCCACTCCACGAGTTTCTGTCCGACCTCGACCTTCTGCCCTTCGACAATCTGGAGTTTTGCCCCGTAAACAACGGAGTACTTTTCCCTTTCCCTTCCTTTCGAGTCGACGATCGCGAGGCTGCCGTTCCTGTTCATCACGACGAGCATGCCTTCCCTGTTCTTCACCGTATTTATGTTAAGGAACTTGATAATGCCGGGGTTCTTTGCTTCAAGGACGGTCTGTTCGACCACCTTCGATGCGGTTCCTCCGATATGGAAGGTCCTCATCGTAAGCTGGGTGCCCGGCTCGCCTATCGACTGGGCCGCGATGATCCCGACCGACTCGCCGACCTCGATGTTCTCGCCGCGTGCGAGGTCGCGGCCGTAACACTTCCCGCAGACACCGAACTTCGACTGACAGGTAAGGACCGACCTTATCTTGACCCTGTCGATGCCGGCCTCGATGATCTTCTGAGTGAGCTGCTCGTCTATTTCCTGGTTACGTCTGACGATGATTTCCTTGGTGATCGGATCCTTGATATCCTCGACGGCGAACCTCCCGAGAAGTCTCTCCTCAAGGGGCTGTATGATCTCGCCGCCTTCAACAAGTGAAGTCACGGTGATGCTGTCCATGGTACCGCAGTCTTCCTCCATGATGAGCACGTCCTGGGCTACGTCGACGAGCCTCCTCGTGAGATACCCCGAGTTCGCCGTTTTAAGAGCGGTGTCCGCAAGGCCCTTTCGTGCACCGTGGGTCGATATGAAGTACTGCAGAGGAGTTAGTCCCTCTCTGAAGTTCGCCGTAATCGGCGTCTCTATGATCTCGCCCGAAGGCTTCGCCATGAGACCCCTCATGCCGGCGAGCTGACGTATCTGCGCGGCGCTTCCCCTCGCGCCCGAATCGGCCATCATGAAGATGCTGTTAAAGGACCTCTTCTCCCTGAGTTCATCCTCGGAGGCGACTTTTCCGTCCTCGGCGCCAAGTTCCTTCATCATCTCGTCGGCGATGCGCTCGGTGACGTTCGCCCATATATCGATGACCTTGTTGTATCGCTCGCCCTGGGTGATGAGACCATCGGCATACTGCTTCTGCACCTCCATCACTTCCTGTTCGGCATGATGTATCATCTCCGGTTTCTTCGAAGGGATGTGCATATCGGCCATGCATATCGAAATGCCGGACTGCGTCGCGTAACGGAACCCGAGTTTTTCAACGTTGTCGAGAAAGACGACCGTAGCACGCTTTCCCGCCTTCTTGTAGGAATATTCGATGATCTTGGACAGTTCCTTCTTGGTCATGTCCTTGTTGATCATCGCAAACGATATTTCCGGCGGGGCGACCTCGTGGAAGAGGACCCTGCCGGTGGTAGTTTCGACAAACCCGCCGTCCATCTTCACCTTGACCTTCGCATGCTCGCTCAACTGTCCGGCGTCATAAGCGACCCTCACGTCCTCCGGCCCCGCAAAGATCTTCCCCTCGCCGAGCGCACCCTTCTTCTCCTTCATGAGGAAGTAGATCCCGAGAACCATGTCCTGAGTCGGAACGAGAATAGGCTTGCCGTTTGCCGGCGAGAGGACGTTGTTTACCGACATCATCAGCACACGCGCCTCGATCTGCGCCTCGATCGAAAGGGGGACATGCACCGCCATCTGGTCGCCGTCGAAGTCTGCGTTGAAGGCGGTGCAGACGAGCGGGTGCAGCTTGATCGCCTTGCCTTCGACCAAAACGGGGTCGAATGCCTGTATGCCGAGCCTGTGGAGTGTCGGCGCCCTGTTCAGAAGAACGGGTGTCTCCCTGATCACTTCTTCGAGTGCGTCCCAGACCTCCGGCGATTCCTTTTCAACAAGCTTTTTCGCGGCCTTTATAGTCGTGGCAAACCCTCTTTCCTCGAGTTTGCTGAAGATAAAGGGCTTGAACAGTTCAAGCGCCATCCTTTTGGGCAGGCCGCATTGATGAAGCTTCAGTTCCGGCCCGACAACGATAACCGATCTGCCGGAATAGTCGACCCTCTTTCCGAGAAGATTCTGCCTGAACCTTCCCTGCTTTCCCTTGATCATGTCGCTCAGGGATTTCAAAGGTCTCTTTGTCGCCGTCTTCAGTACCTTGGACCTCCTGCCGTTGTCGAAGAGCGCATCGACCGCCTCCTGAAGCATCCTTTTTTCGTTCTTGATGATCACGCTCGGGGCCTTGAGTTCCACGAGCCTCTTGAGCCTGTTGTTCCTGTTGATCACCCTCCTGTAAAGATCGTTCAGGTCGGAGGTAGCGAAGCGGCCGCCCTCCAGGGGCACCAGAGGCCTGAGGTCGGGAGGCAGCACCGGGATCACATCCATGATCATCCATTCCGGCTTGTTCCCGGATTTCCTGAATGCCTCAACGACTTTCAGCCTCTTCGTGAGCTTCTTTTTCACGCCGATGGAGACAGCCTCTTTTATCTTCACCTTGAGTTCCGCACTCAGCGTATCAAGATCCACCGTCTTGAGCAGCTCCCGTACGGCCTCCGCTCCCATGCCCACCTTGAAGTGCGGGCCGAATTCGGCGGTCTTCTTCTTGTATTCGTCTTCGGTGAGCAGTTCCTTCGCCTTCAGGGGCGTATCCCCCGGATCGATGACGATATAACTTTCAAAGTAAAGCACTTTTTCGAGGTTCCGCATCGTCATATCGAGCAGTGTGCCGATCCTGCTCGGCACACCTTTCAGAAACCAGATATGCGCCACGGGAGTAGCCAGTTCAATGTGGCCGAGCCGTTCGCGTCTCACCTTCGACTGGATCACCTCGACCCCGCACTTGTCGCAGACGATGCCCCTGTGTTTCATCCTCTTGTATTTGCCGCATATGCATTCCCAGTCTTTTATCGGCCCGAATATCTTGGCGCAGAAAAGACCGTCCCTTTCGGGTTTGAATGTGCGGTAATTGATGGTCTCCGGCTTCTTCACCTCACCGTAGGACCACTCCCTTATCTTTTCGGGAGAGGCGAGCTTTATCCTGATCGCCTCGAAGTCCGTGGGATTCTTAGGTTTCTGGAAAATGGCGTAAATGTCTTCTGCCATTCTATTCCCCCTTCTTCTTTTTCTCCAGGAGTTCTACGTCAAGACCGAGACTCTGGAGTTCTTTTATTAATACATGGAAAGACTCGGGCACACCCGGCTCCAGCGTGGCATCGCCTTTCACGATCGCCTCATACATCCTGGCCCTTCCGGTGACATCGTCGCTCTTCACCGTAAGGAATTCCTGGAGCGTATATGCCGCTCCGTATCCTTCGAGTGCCCAGACTTCCATCTCGCCCAGCCTCTGCCCGCCGAATTGCGCCTTGCCGCCGAGCGGCTGCTGGGTCACAAGAGAATATGGTCCGATGGAGCGCGCGTGTATCTTGTCATCCACAAGGTGGTGAAGCTTGAGCATATAGGTATATCCCACCGTCACGGGCCTTCTGAAAGCCTCGCCAGTCTTGCCGTCGTAAAGCATTATCTGGCCGATATGCTGCATGCCGATCTTGCTCTTCGTCTCCGCCTCGTTCAGCATGCTCTTTATTTCGCTTTCCTTCGCGCCCTCGAAAACAGGCGTCGCCACGGGAATGCCCCCCTTCAGTTTTTTCGCCAGTTCGAGCGTCTCCCCTTTTGTCAGGGAATCGACATACTTCGCCGTTTCCCTGTTGACATCCTTGTTGCCGAAATGCTCATAAACGTCATTGAGGTATCCCCTGATTTCCTCGGCGGCGGCATTCCCGGCAAGCAGCGCCTCAATGTGCCGGCCAAGCTGCCTCGCGGCCCAGCCGAGGTGTGTTTCCAGAATCTGTCCCACGTTCATACGCGAAGGAACGCCGAGGGGATTCAGCACTACATCGACCGGTGTTCCGTCAGGCAGGTAGGGCATGTCTTCTTCGGGGAGAACCATCGCCACGACACCCTTGTTCCCGTGACGGCCGGCCATCTTGTCGCCGATCTGCACCTTGCGCTTCATGGCGATATAGACTTTTATCAGTTTATTGACGCCCGGCGGAAGCTCATCTCCTTTTCTCACCCTGTCTACTTTTTCGTCGTAACGGGATTCGAGATACTTGATGTACTGGTTCGCTTCGCCGTTGACGGACTCTATCTTTTCCTGCACACCGGCGTTTTCAATTTTAATTCTCGTCAAATGCTCGTCTTTCACATTCTCGAGATGCTTTTCGGCAATCGTCTTTCCCTTCGGGCATGTGACCTCTTTCGTCTTCGGATGCCTGATCTCCTCCGCGGCCCGCTGTCCGATCAGGAGTTCGCGAAGCTTCTTGAACTTTTCCTCCTTCACGACCTTCACCTCTTCCTCGAGGTCGCGCTGGAGCCGCTGTATATCTTCTTCTTCGATAAATTTCGCCCGGCCGTCCTTCGCAATCCCTTTCCTCGAGAAGATACGCACATCGACGATCGTCCCCTCGATCCCCGGGGGAACATAGAGGCAACTCTCCTTCACCTCCTCCGCCTTTTCGCCGAAGATCGCCCTGAGCAGCTTCTCTTCCGGAGTGAGCTGGGTTTCGCCTTTCGGCGTCACCTTGCCAACAAGAATATCCCCGGGTTTTACTTCCGCCCCTATTCTTATGATGCCGCTTTCGTCGAGGTCCTTTAGAGCCTCCTCGCCGACATTCGGGATGTCCCTGGTTATTTCCTCGGAACCGAGCTTCGTTTCCCTGGCCTCGACTTCGAACTCCTCTATGTGGATCGAGGTATAGACGTCTTCCTTCACGAGCCTTTCGCTCAGCAGGATCGCGTCCTCGAAATTATATCCTCCCCAGGGCATAAAGGCCACGAGCACGTTCTGCCCGAGGGCAAGTTCGCCGAACTCTGTAGACTGCCCGTCGGCAAGGATATCGCCTTTCTTCACAGAGTCCCCGATATTGACGACAGGCCTCTGGTTGATACACGTGGCCTGGTTCGATCTCTGGAATTTGACAAGGTTATAGATATCTACGCCGCCTTCGCTCCCGGATGCCCTGACCACAATTCGCGATGCATCGACGCTCTCGACCTTCCCGGTCCTTGCCGCAAGCACCATCGCCCCGGAATCCCTGGCTGCGACGTGCTCCATGCCGGTGCCGACAAGGGGGGCATCAGGTCTCAGCAGCGGGACCGCCTGCCTCTGCATGTTCGATCCCATCAGCGCCCTGTTGGCGTCGTCGTTTTCAAGAAAAGGGATGAGGGCCGCGGAAATCCCGACGACCTGCTTCGGCGACACATCCATGAACTCGACCTCCTGGGGGGTGACCATCCTGAAATCGCCTCCCTGTCTCGCGGAAATGGATTCCCCCACTAGATGGCCCTTCTTGTCGACGGGCGACGTGGCCTCGGCGATGATGTACCTCTCGCCGTCTATCGCCGTAAAATACTCGACCTCTGCAGTCACCTTGCCGTTTGCGACCTTTCGGTAGGGCACCTCGATGAAGCCGTAGTCGTTGACCCTCGCATAGGAGGCGAGCGAGGTGATGAGGCCGATGTTCGGGCCTTCCGGCGTCTCGATAGGACATATCCTCCCGTAATGTGTCGGGTGTACGTCGCGCACCTCGAACCCCGCCCTTTCCCTTGTCAGACCGCCGGGGCCGAGGGCCGAAAGCCTCCTCTTGTGGGTTATCTCGGAAAGCGGGTTCGTCTGGTCCATAAACTGGCTCAACTGACTCGACCCGAAAAACTCCTTCACGGCGGCCATCACGGGCTTTGAATTGATAAGGTCATGGGGCATCGCGGTTTCGAGCTCGGTCAGCGTCATCTTTTCCTTGATCGCCCTTTCCATCCTTACCAGCCCTATCCTGAACTGGTTTTCGAGGAGTTCTCCGATTCCCCTTATTCTCCTGTTGCCCAGGTGATCGATATCGTCGACCTCTCCCTTGCCGGTCCGCAGACTCAGTATGTATCTCACGATCTCTATGATGTCCCGGTCGGTGAGGACCTTGGTTTCCAGCGGTATATCAAGCCCAAGGCGTTTATTCAGCTTCAGCCTTCCCACAGGTGAAAGGTCGTAGCGCTTCGGATCAAAAAACAACCCGTTGAAAAGGTCTTTTGCAGCCCTTATCGTCGGCGGTTCGCCGGGTCTCAGTTTCTTGTAAATCTCTATGAGCGCCTCGTCCTGCGTGTTCACCTTGTCGGTAAGCAATGTGTCACGAAGAGAGGGCAGATAGTGCACATTATCGATGAACAGCAGGTTGAGAGTATCTATTTTCAGGGACAGGATCTTGCTCAGGGCCTCCTCGGTCAGAACCTCATTGCCCTCGAGAATGACCTCTCCGGTCGTAGGATCAACGATGTCCTTCAGGGTAATCCTTCCCAGGATTTCCTCTTTTGTTACGGGGATCGTCTCGATCCCGGCGGCTTCCATCTTCCTTATGGCGCCCTTGGTGATCTTGCTGCCTTCCTTTACTATAAGCTCTCTCGTGTCGGGAGCGGTGATGTTTTGAGACGATTTGAGTCCCACGAGCACCTCACTCACAACGATCGAGAAGTCCTTGCCGCCTTTTATCCTGATCGTATCGACGGGATAAAAGGTCTTGAGGAGGTCTTCGTTCGAATACCCGAGCGCCTTGAGTACGATGGTGGCCGGAAGTTTTTTCCTCCTGTCGATCCTCACGTAGAGAATGTCTTTCGTATCGAACTCGAAATCGAGCCATGACCCGCGGGAGGGGATCACCCGCGCGGAATAAAGGAGCCTGCCGCTGGCATGGGTCTTTCCCTTGTCATGGCTGAAAAAAACACCCGGCGAACGGTGCAGCTGGCTCACCACCACCCGCTCGGTTCCGTTGATGACAAACGTCCCGGTATCGGTCATCAGGGGCATTTCTCCGATATATACTTCCTGCTCCCTCGCCTCCTTCGGGTTCCTCTGCCCGGCTGCGTCAACCTCATACAGGTTCAGCTTAACGTTTATCTTTATCGGAGCGGCATAGGTCGTTCCCTTCTGAAGGCACTCTCTGACGGTGTATTTCGGCTCCACGACCGTATATGCCAGAAATTCTATTTTAGCGGTCTCGTTATAGTCCGTTATGGGAAACACGCTCCTGAATGCCGCCTCAAGGCCGTTTTCCTCCCTCTTGGCCGGAGGGACGTCCCGCTGCAGGAACTTGTCGAAAGACCTCTTCTGTATCTCTATCAGATTAGGAACTTCCAGGAACTGGGGAACCTTTCCGAAATCCAATCTCTTTCTTAGAACCCTTGCCATATATCTCCTTGTCATTGAAAGAAAGAGATGAGAAGCGGAGACGGGACAATATCCGCTCCGCTTCTCATCTACTTCTCATTTGTTTACTTTACTTCTACAGTCGCTCCCTGCTCTTCCAGCTTCGCCTTCATCGATTCGGCTTCTTCCTTTGAAACGCCGGTCTTCACGGGTTTCGGGGCACCGTCAACGAGGTCCTTCGCCTCTTTCAGGCCAAGTCCCGTGAGTTCTCTCACGACCTTGATAACCTGGATCTTCTTGTCGCCGGCTGCGGAGAGCACCACGTCGAAGCTTGTCTTTTCTTCAACGGCGGGGGCTGCCGCGCCGGGAGCGGCCGCGGCAACGGCCACCGGGGCAGCTGCGGTAACCCCGTATCTTTCTTCAAATTCTTTTATGAACTTTGACATATCGAGGATTGTCATGTTGTCGATAAACTCAAATACCTCATCCTTTGTGATGGACATTACTCTAAACCTCCTTTTGCTTTCTCTTCAAATTGTGCACATGTCACCGTGACACGCAGACACTCAGCTGTTTTTCTTGTTCTTCGCCGCTTCGAGCGCATAGGCAAAGCTGTTGACCGTCGCCGTGAGGGCGGCCAGCATCTTGCTTGCAGGCGCCTGCATCACACCGGCCAGCATCGCGAGCAGGACTTCCCTGTTCGGCAATTCCGCGATCTCCTTAACTTCGCTCTGACCGCAGAATTTCCCTTCCACTACAGCGCCCTTGACCTGAAGTTTCTCGTGCGTCTTTGCAAAATCAAGGACCTTTTTTACCACGAGAACAGGGTCGTCATACCCGATCGCGACTCCCACCGGACCCTTGAAACTGTCCGCTGCAACGGCTATTTCCGTATCTTTCGATGCGATCTTCGCGAGGGTGTTCTTAACGACGCCATACTCCAGGGACGAACTCCTGAGCAGTCTCCTCAATTCCGTGAGCTCGGCAACGGTCATCCCTTTGTAATCCGTGAATACAACCGCCTTTGCTCTGGAAAACTTCTCCTTAAGGTCGGTTACGACCTGGGCTTTTTCATCCTTATTCAGTTGAGACCTCCTTTCCCAGAGACCGGGGAGGCGAAACGTCAAAAAGAATATAACGGGGCCTGCATTCCGCATTTCCTGCATCCCCAACCTTTTCTCTCATTCAGCCTCTGTAGGCCGGCCCTTCAGACCCGCCGTGAACGGCGATCTCCATAAAGACCCATTAAGTTTCCGCACCTACTGTCTCTGACTAATGTAAAACGAACTTCTGTCCGTATCTATTTAACGGCAGATACCGAATTCACGTCTATTTTCAAACCAGGCCCCATAGTGGACGAGACGGAAAGTTTCCGCAGATACTTGCCTTTGCTCGTCGACGGTTTCGCCCTGCTGACCGAATCGATAATCGCCCTTGCATTTTCCACCAGCTTTTGATGATCGAAAGAGACCTTTCCGATCGGGACATGCACTACTCCCGCCTTTTCGGTCTTATACTCGACCTTACCCGCCTTGATCTCCTTCACAGCCTTGCTCACGTCGAAGGTAACGGTGCCGAGTTTCGGGTTCGGCATGAGTCCCCTGGGACCGAGGATCTTTCCGAGTCTTCCGACCACGCCCATGATGTCGGGAGTGGCCACGACCTTATCGAAATCGAGCCATCCCTTTGTGATCTTCTCTACAAGGTCCTCGGCGCCGACAAAATCCGCGCCGGCCTCTCTCGCCTCCTTCTCTTTTTCGCCCTTCGCAAAGACGAGAACCCGTACGGGCTTCCCGGTGCCGTGAGGCAGCACAACCGTCCCTCTAACCATCTGGTCGGATTTTCTCGGATCGACCCCCAAGTTGAACGCGAGATCCACCGTCTCGTCGAATTTCACATACGCCAGTTCTTTCACCTTCGCGACCGCGTCTTCAAGCGAATATTCCGTGTTTCGGTCTATATTCTGCTCTGCTGCTCTCAATTTCTTGCCCATGAATGCCTCCGTGTCAGTCCGCCACCTCAACGCCCATACTACGCGCGGTGCCGGCGATTATCTTCGCCGCTTCGTCCACGGAATATGCGTTGAGGTCGGGGAGTTTCGTCTGTGCGATCTCTTTTACCTGCGCCAATGTGACCTTTCCGACTTTATCCTTGTTGGGTGCGCTCGATCCCTTTATTATACCGGCCGCCTTTTTGAGGAGCTCGGACGCCGGAGGTGTTTTCGTGATGAAGGTGAACGACCTGTCCGCATATATCGTCAGCACCACGGGGATTATCGTATCCCCGAGTGCCTGTGTCTGAGCATTGAATGCCTTGCAGAACTCCATGATATTCACGCCGTGGGGGCCGAGCGCCGGTCCGACGGGCGGAGCAGGCGTCGCCTTGCCTGCCGATATCTGGAGTTTCACCTGGGCTGCCACTGGTTTCTTAGCCATCTTTCTTTTTATCCTCCTGCCTTATTTTCTACCGATGTATCGTCAGCTCTTCTCTACCTGGAAGAAATTCAGTTCAACGGGCGTCTGCCTGCCGAAGATGCTCACCATAACCCTCAGTCTTCCATGGTCCATATCGACGTCTTCGACGAAACCGTTGAAATTACTGAAAGGCCCGTCGATGATCCTGACATTCTCGCCCTTGACAAACTGCGTTTTGACCTGCGGCACGGGCCCCTTCTCGACCTGTTGCATTATTATGTCCACTTCTTCTTCGGGGATCGAGACGGGCCTCTTCCCGCCCACAAAACCGGTAACGCGGGGCGTGTTTTTGACGAGATGCCATGTATCGTCGTCGAGTTCCATCTCGACGAGGATATACCCGGGATAGAATTTCTTGTCGCTCTCCCTCTTCTTCCCGGCCCGCAGTTCCACGACCCGCTCTGTCGGGATAAGGATCCTTGCTATTTTTTCCCGCAGCCCCTGGGCCTCCACCTTTTCCTCGATCGAAAGTCTGACTTTCTCTTCAAAGCCCGAATAGGTGTGCACAACATACCATTTCTTTTCCATGATTCGCCTTATCGCCAGACCGACATCGCGAACCCGACCACTTTTGTAAGGGTAAGGTCTACGACTCCAAGGAACATTGAAATGGCTACGACGGTGACGATCACGACCCAGGTCGACCCTATCAGCTCCTCCCTGTTCGGATAAACGACCTTGCTCGTCTCGGTCTTTACTTCCCGGAAAAACTGTTTTATTTTCTCTATCATTAATCAGTCCTCATTCATAGTGGCAGGCCAGGAGGGATTTGAACCCCCAACCCTCGGATTTGGAGTCCGATGCTCTAGCCGTTAGAGCTACTGGCCTGTAAAAGTGGTCAGTGAATAGTGAAAAGTGAATAGTGAAATGATGTCCCAACTCAGGTATCCTTGTGCCTTTCACTGACAACTTTTCACTTTTCACTTTTTATGCCTTCGTCTCTTTATGAAGCGTATGCTTCATGCAGTTCCGGCAGTATTTTTTCCTCTGCAGTTTGTCGGTCGTGTTCTTCTTGTTCTTCGTGCTCGAATAATTCTTGTTCTTACATTCCGAGCACTGGAAAATAAAAATGTCCCTCATGCGATCACCTCTGTAACGACTCCGGCGCCGACTGTGCGGCCGCCCTCTCTGATTGCAAACCTGAGTTCCTTCTCCATCGCTATCGGGGAAATCAGCTCAACCGAAAGCGATACGTTATCTCCGGGCATCACCA
>JBJKSM010000202.1:0-6840 GCA_046704045.1 Thermodesulfovibrionales bacterium
TTCGACATCAGGAAGCGGAAAAAGGCCTATGACAGGATACAGGAGATCCTTTCCGAGGACCTGCCCTATATCTTTCTCTATGTGCCCGATGCAACGGTGATCGTAAACGGGAGGTTCAAGGGCATAAAGCCCTCGCCGATCGGGATAACGTACAATCTTCCGAAGTGGTACGTGCCGAAGCAGTTGCAACGGTACCGCCTGGAGCCCTGAATGCTTGCGTATCTGGTCAAGCGCATCCTCGAGTTGATCCCTACGCTCTTCGGGATCACCCTTATATCGTTTTTTATAATCCACCTCGCGCCGGGAAAACCTACGGATATCTATACAGAGCTGAACCCGAAGATCACGCCGGAGGCCCGCGAGAAACTCAACAGGTATTACGGTTTGGACAAGCCGATCATCGTCCAGTACGGCATCTGGCTGAAAAGGCTGGCGAAGCTCGATTTCGGCCGGTCCTTCTCCTCAGACAGAAGGCCGGTGATGGAGAAGGTCTGGGACCCCACACAGCCTTTTTACCAGAGGAGGCTCTTCGTCACATTCATGATCAATCTCCTCGCCATGATCATCATCTTCCTGATCGCGATCCCGGTCGGCATATCCTCGGCGGCCCGGCAGAATTCCCTCTATGACAGGGTTATGACGACGATCGTATTCATCGGCTTTGCGATCCCCTCCTTCTGGCTGGCCCTGCTGCTGATGATCTTCTTCGGCGTGCACCTCCACTGGCTCCCGATAGCGGGACTGAAGTCGATGAATTTCGATTCTCTACCGGTGCCGTGGAAGGTCTGGGATGTGAGCAGACACCTCATGCTTCCGCTCTTCGTCTCGGCCTTCGGCGGGCTTGCGGGCACCTCCCGGTTCATGCGATCGAGCATGCTCGAAGTAATCAGGCAGGACTACATAACCGTGGCGAGGGCAAAGGGCCTGCCCGAGAAAACGGTGATTTACCGGCATGCCGTGAGAAACGCCCTCCTTCCGATCATCACCCTCATGGGGCTCAGCGTCGGCGGCCTGATCGGCGGCAGCGTCATCTTCGAAAACATCTTCAGCATACCGGGCATGGGACAGCTCTTCTACATGAGCGTCATGACGAGGGACTACCCCCTGGTGATGTGCATCCTCACGATCGGCGCGGCGCTCACGCTCCTCGGAAACCTCCTTGCGGATGTCGGTTACATGCTTATCGATCCGAGGATAAGGACGGGGCAGGGTCATGGATAATACCCTGAAAGGTCTCTTCTGGAAACGGCTCAAAACGAACAGACTTGCGGTTGCCGGAGGAATCATTGTCGTTGCGCTCTTTGTCGTGGCCATATTCGCTCCGGTCATTTCCCCGTATAACCCCGACAGCATCGACAGCAGGCACATCCTCGATTCTCCCGGAATAAGCCATCCCTTCGGCACGGACGACCTGGGGAGGGACGTCCTGAGCAGGATGATCTACGGCTCCCGGATATCCCTTGCAGTCGGTTTTGTCGCGGTGGGGATCTCGACGCTCATCGGCATGGTCCTCGGGGCCATCTCCGGCTATTACGGAGGGTGGCTCGACAGGATCGTGATGCGGTTCATAGACATCATGCTCTCCATCCCTACTTTCTTCCTGATCCTTGCGGTGATCGCCTTTATCGGGCCGAGCATATGGAACATCATGATCATTATAGGTCTCACCTCATGGATGGGGGTTGCGAGGCTGGTCAGGGCGGAATTCCTCTCGCTGAAGGAGAGGGAGTTCGTGCTCGCGGCAAGGGCGATAGGGGCCGGAGATTTCAGGATCATCTTCAGGCATATCATGATCAACAGCATGGCCCCGGTGCTCATCTCTGCGATACTCGGCGTGGCCGGGGCGGTGCTGGTGGAGTCGGCGCTCAGCTTCCTCGGTCTCGGAGTCCAGCCGCCGACACCGAGCTGGGGGAACATCCTCACGCTCGGCAAGGACAACATAGAGATCGCCTGGTGGCTTTCAGTATTCCCGGGCCTCGCGATACTGGTTACCGTGCTCGGCTACAACCTCCTCGGCGAGGGGATCAGGGATTCGATCGACCCGAGACTCTGGGAGAGCGGGAGGAAATAGGAGAGTAACCTACTCGGCGCATCGGCGGCAAGAGTGATAGAATAAGAAGGAAAAAGAGATCCTGCATGGAAATGGATGACGGAGAAAAAACTTAAAGACGCCGCTTCGGCGACGCCCGACCCTGAGAGGGCTTTCAAGAACCTTGCCTCTTTCCTCGCCGAAAACCCTTCGCGACGAGACGAACTCGAACTTCACCTGAGGGCTGTATCTCTTCTTTTCAGCTTCAGCCAGTTCCTTGCGAACTATTCAATCGCCCACCCCGACATACTTTTTTCCGCCCTGCGGAGCGTCGATGCCACGGTGGAAAAGGACAGGCTCTCTGAAGCGCTGAAGGCAAAGTTCGACGCCGTCGAAGTGCGGGGCGGAACTTCCTCCCGCGGGTCCCTCGACCTCTTCATAAACGCGGTGAGGGAATTCAGGCTGCAGAAAATGCTCGGGATAACGCTCAGGGATATCCTGAAAAAGACCGATCTTGTCGGCTCCATGCTCGAACTGAGCGATCTCGCGGATGCGGTCATCGACAATTCCCTCGCCGTTGTCAGACGATCGTTGGAGGAAGTATACGGGGCGCCGGCAGATGATTCCTTTTCAGTCATCGCCCTGGGCAAGCTGGGCGGGGAGGAGCTCAATTACAGTTCCGACGTGGACCTCATCTTCGTCTACGGCACCGAGACAGGGGAGACCTCAGGTGTCTCCTCGGCCCGCTCTGCCGGCGCCAACAGGATAACGAACCACGAATATTACTGCAAACTCGGGGAGTCATTGACCCGATTTCTCTCGCTGAACACCGAAGCCGGTTTTGCCTACAGGGTCGATCTCAGACTGAGGCCCGAAGGCCAGAAGGGGGCGATCGCCCTTGCCCTGAGGGGATACGAGATGTACTACGAATCGTGGGGACGGGCATGGGAGAGGGCGATGCTCATCCGGGCGCGGCACATCGGGGGCGATGCGGACCTTGGAGGACATTTTCTCGCGATGATCAGGCCCTTTGTCTACAGGAAATATCTCGATTACTGTTCGAGCGAGGAGATACGCAGGTTGAAGGTCCGCATCGACTCTACCTTCAAGAAAGGGGACATCAAGAGGGGATACGGCGGCATCAGGGAGATAGAGTTTTTCGTGCAGGCGCTCCAGCTCATATACGGCGGCCGCGAGCCGCTCCTCAGGGAGAGAAGCATATTGAAGGCGCTTCACCGCCTCCGGCAGAAGTCGCTTGTGGGGCAGGAGGATTATTCCGTCCTCTCGGACGGTTATGGGCATTTGAGGACACTTGAGCACCGGCTCCAGCAGATGAACGACCTCCAGACCCATAGCCTGCCTTCGGGAAAGGGGGAGATCGAGGCGCTAGGGAGAAAGATGGGGTTTCCTGTCGGCGCCCTGTTCCTGCAGGACCTCGGAAAAAGGAGAAAGAGCGTGCGGGCGATCTATGATTCGCTCTTTTCGCAGAAGAAAGAAGAACGCACGCAGGCCGGCACTCTCTTCGATGAGGACCTCTCCGATGCCGAACTGAAGGGGTACCTTTCGGGGGCGGGGCTGGCCGATGTCGACAGGGCTGCAAGAAACATCAGGGCGATCAGGGACAGCACCTTTGACTTCCAGACTCTCAGGGGAAGGAGACTCCTCGGTGATATACTCCCTGCATTCATCGATGCCGCCCTGAAGAGCAGCGCCCCGGACGCCGCATTGAATCACCTCCAGCCCTTTGCCGCTCTCCTCGGTGCGAACGAGTCATACATCGAAATCTTCAGCAGGGAGAGGAGGCTTATAGGCACGCTGACTTACCTGTTTTCCCAGTCGGAATATCTGTCGAGGATGCTCATGGGCAGGCCGCAGTATCTCGAGATGATCGGGTGGGAGGAGCCTGCGAAAAAGAGCGTCCGCCGCCTCTGCCGCGAGATCGATGCCGGCGTTTCGGGGGGGCACTCCCTTAACGATGCGGTGCGGCTCGTGGAGCAGGCCGAGGAGATAAGGCTCGGTCTTCTTTTTCTCCAGAAGAAGATCGGTGCGACCGAAGGGGTGAGGGGACTGAGCAGGACCGCAGAGGCGGTTCTGCGGTCCTGTATTGAGCATGTGCGGGAAGGGGCTGATGACCTGGCGGCTATCGGCTTCGGCAAACTGGGAGGAAGGGAGATCACCTTCGGCTCTGACCTCGACATCATATTTGTTACGTCGGGGGAAGTGAAACAGGAGGAAACGAAGGCCGCCGAAAGATTCCTGAGGATGCTCATTTCCTACACGCGTGAAGGGATCGCCTACCGCGTGGACACGAGGTTGCGACCGGCGGGCTCGAAAGGCCCCCTCGTCTCCTCTGTGGAGAGCTTCAGGAAGTACTATGCGAAGGCTGCGGCGTTCTGGGAGTTCCAGGCCCTCCTTAAGGCAAGACCCGTATCCGGGAACGCGGAGACCGGGAAGCGGTTTCTGCAAATGGCAAAAGACGTGCTGACCGCAAGGGGCGGAGACATATCCGCCTCTGACATCAATGCGATGAGGGAGAGGATCATGCGGGAGTTGTCCAGGGAGTCGGCCGGGTATGACATAAAGCTCGGTCCCGGGGGGATAGAAGAGATCGAGTTCACGGTCCAGTACCTGCAGCTGAAAAACTGCGGCAGGGAGACGAGGCTGCTTGTGCAGGGAACGGTGACAGCGATCGGGAGGCTGAAAGCTGCAGGGATCATCGAGAAAGAGGACGCGGATTTCCTGAAAGAAGCCTATCTCTTCTACCGTGACCTCGAGAGTTTCCTCAGGCTCAGAGGGGAAAATGTCCTGGCCCGCGAAGAGGGAAAAATGAGAAGCGCCGCGGAGTTCATGGGGTTGAGGGAACCCCGAACCCTTGAGGAATCGCTTAAGCAGAGACGGCAGCGTATTCAGGATATTGCGGCAAGATACTTCGGTTTACCTCGATAATGCAGTCTGGGCAGTCTCTTCCCGGCCTTACCGCAGGTTCCTGTAAAGAGACATCACCTCTTCACGGGTAACAACGGCGTTGACAGAATACCCGAGGGCCTCGACATTTTCCCTGCCGCCTTCCTGCCGGTCTACCAGGGCTATGACCCTGACGATTTCCAGGCCCGCATCCTTCGCCCTGCTGATCGCCTCGATCGTCGATTTGCCGGTCGTGATAACATCGTCGACTATGACCACCCTGTCGCCCTTTTCTACATTCCCCTCTATCCACTGCATCGTTCCGTGGGACTTTGCGCTCTTTCTTACCACGAACGCCTCTATGGGCTTGCCTTTCACGTATGAGGTATAGGCCACCGCATCCGCGATCGGGTCAGCCCCCAGCGTGAGCCCTCCTATGCCTTTTACATCGAGGTCCTTGATCATATCGAAGATTACGTTCCCGATGAAGTACATACCCTCGGGATGGAGCGTCACCGCCTTGCAGTTGAAATAGTAATTGCTCATCCTGCCCGAAACGAGCTTGAAGGTCGGCTCCTTGCTGTATCTGAATGCCTTCCGGAGGATGAGCTCCGCAAGCCGGTTTTTCATCGATTTGTCTCCTGTGCGCGATTGATTTTCAGGCTTATTATAATCCATCCGTCGCGGCAATGGGTTAAAATAACTCCGTATGCCGAGGGTAATATTCAGGAAGGCGGAGTACCGCTATGAGACGCTGAAGCCGCAGTGCTTCGGGATCATCGAGGCCGCTGGGGGAGGTGCGATCCGGAAGGGAAGCCTCGTGCTTATTAAACCTAACCTCCTTGCGCCGGCGCCGCCGGACAGCGCAATGCTGACCCACCCCCTGGTGGTGAGGGCGGCGGTCGAGTATGTGCTTGAGAAGGGGGCGAGACCACAGGTCTCGGACAGCCCGGCCATAGGATCGTTTGAAAAGGTCCTTGAGGCAGGCGGGATAAGGGAGGCCCTGAAGGGGCTCGATGTGAAATGCAGCGAGTTCAGGGAATCGGAGATGGTCGACGTCGGAGAACCTTTCAGAAAAATAGAGATCGCAAAAGACGCGCTCAGGGCGGATTTCGTGATCAACCTCCCGAAACTCAAGACCCACTCCCAGATGCTCCTCACCCTCGGCGTAAAGAACCTTTATGGCTGCGTGGTCGGCCTCAGAAAGCCCGAGTGGCATTTCAGGACCGGCGTCAATAGGGAGATGTTCGCGCGGCTTCTCGTGCAGATCTGGCGTGCAATCAGCCCCTCCATTACCGTCCTCGACGGTATCCTTGCAATGGAGGGGCAGGGTCCCGGCAAAAGCGGCACGCCGAAGCCTCTCGGGGTCCTTATCGGAAGCGACGATGCCGTTGCGCTCGATATCTCGGTGTGCAGGATGCTCGGCATCGATCCCGACGGTCTCCTCACAAACAGGGTCGCGCGGGAAATGGGCTATGCCGGAGGAGGCTTTGAGATCGACGGGGACTCACCCGAGGTGAAAAATTTCGTTCTGCCTGAG
The DNA here is from genome assembly GCA_046704045.1 of Thermodesulfovibrionales bacterium. Taxonomy (GTDB): domain Bacteria; phylum Nitrospirota; class Thermodesulfovibrionia; order Thermodesulfovibrionales; family UBA6898; genus JAWOKY01. Next base: position 6,474 of record JBJKSM010000202.1, read on the forward strand.
ATCGCGCCCCTCGTATTCGGTCCTGAGAGGCTCCACGGCTTTATGCGTCGTCATCTTGTGCAGAGGCCGGAATCGCATGCATCCGTCTGCAGGCTCTCCGGGGAATGCTGGCGCTACTGCCCTGCAGGAGCGATACGCCGCGAAAAGAAGGGGATCAGGTTCGATTACGACAAGTGCATCAGATGTTACTGCTGCATCGAGGTTTGTCCGCATGCGGCCCTGAGCGCAAAGGAGACGATCACGGGGAAGATTGTAAAAAAGATATTAAAGAAGAACTGATTCTTTCCCGTCCGTTCAATGTTTCGGCCAGAAAATGTCAGCCCAGACCTTGACCGCTGTCGCGCAGATCAGGACAGCCAGAAGCCAT